>JAGLIN010000005.1 GCA_023142975.1 Candidatus Parcubacteria bacterium | reverse complement strand
GTTCAATGCCCGCACCAAACACAAATTTACGCTTCACAAAAACGATCATATCGTGACTTGCCAATAAGATATATGGAATCGGAAAAACAATATAGAGCTGAAAAATCAGGAGAAGTTGGCGGGTTAAATAGGGTTTACGCGATTACGGTTGAAGACGGTCATTCTTTTTGTCGCGTAGAACAGGTGAAAGAGGAAGTGAAAAATATGGTAAATATAATTAAGGATTTTTATAGCGCCATTGGTCTTTGGGGAAATCATTGGGTTTCTCTTTCTGTAAGAGATTATAGCCATCCAGAAAAATATATCGGGGAACCCGAAGATTGGGATAAATGCGAAAAAATGTTAGAAGATGTTTCAAAAGAAATGAAATTAGACGCTAAAAAAATTGAAGGAGAAGCCGCTCTCTATGGACCCAAGCTTGATTTTATGTTTAGAGATTCTATGGGAAAGGAAATTCAAATCCCAACTGTCCAGCTTGATTTTGCCACGCCAAAACGCTTTGATCTGGTTTATACGAATGAAAAAGGCAAAGATGAATTTGTGGTTATGGTTCATCGCGCTATCTTAGGTTCTTATGAACGATTTTTAGCTCTTTTAATAGAACATTACGCTGGCGCTTTTCCGCTTTGGCTCTCCCCTCTTCAAGTTAAAATCCTGCCGGTATCTTCTGAAAAGCATATTGATTATGCGAAGAAAGTAAATTCTTTGCTTTTAGAAAATAGTATTAGATCGGAAATTGATGATAGTAATGAGAGTATTGGTAAAAAAATTAGAGACGCAGAGAAGCAGAAAATTCCTTATATGTTGGTTGTTGGAGAGAAAGAAGAAAAAAATAATTCTGTTGCTGTGCGATTGAGGGGTTTAAGAGAGATTGAAGATATGGGGATTGAGGAGTTTATTGAGAAAACTAAAAAGAAAATTGATGAAAAAAAATAGGAGACACAATATTATGCTCCTACCTGAAGTTTATTTTATGACATCGCATTAACATTTTTTGTATGCCATGCTCACCTTTTACCTCTACTTGTTTAGAAAATTCATCATAGAGACTTAAAAATTTTTCAGGCGTAAAACTTTTTTGCTTTTTGTTCGGACATGAATAAATTCTTATCACTCTAAGAAGATTCTTCTTTTTATTTCCATATTGATAGACGCCTTCTGGTGTCACAGTTACAATAAATTTCTCGCCGTCAATTGAAACAAAGCCCATTACAATGGCTGGTTCCCATTCATCAGAATAGAGATTCTTCTGAAATATCTGACAGCCAGCTTTTAGTCCAAACAATCCCTTAAAATGTAAGTTGACATTTCTTCCTGATAATTTTATTTTCATTTGTATTTCTCTCCTATGAATACTACAAGCAATATTATGAATACTACAAGCAATATAAATAAAATATTACAATTTGTCAATAAAATTATGAAATACCACATCAAAACATACGGCTGTCAAATGAATTATTCGGATTCGGAGAGAATTGCGAGTGTATTAGAAAAAGAAGGATACAAAAAAACAGCGCAAGAAAGCGAGGCTGATTTGATTGTGATTAATATGTGCAGTGTCAGAAAATCGGCAGTAGATAGAATTGCGGGGAATTTTAAAAAGTATAAACAATACAAAAAGAAAAATCCTGATTTAAAAATAGTTTTAACAGGGTGTGTTTTGGAAAGTGACAAAGAAAGATTTGAGAAATTGTTTGATTTGGTTATTGATATAAAGAAGATAAAACAATTGTCAGATTGTCATCCTGAACTTGTTTCAGGATCTTCAAAAAATAACGACTTGACTGTTCCTATATCCTCAAAACTATCTGTTATCAAAGTAGGCAAAATTGGCGGTAATAAACAAAAGATTCTGAAACAAGCCTGTCCTGAGTTTGCCGAACGGATTCAGAATGACAGCAATGACAATGATAGTTATTTCCAAATCCAACCAAAATATCAAAGCAATTTCTCCGCTTATGTGCCGATTATGACGGGTTGTAATAATTTCTGTTCTTATTGCGTTGTGCCATATACAAGAGGAAGAGAAAAATCAAGACCAGTGAAAGAAATAATTGGCGAGATTACAGAGTTGGTTGATAATAAATATAAAGAAATTATTTTATTGGGGCAGAATGTAAATAGTTATAATAAATCCAACCCAACCAACTGGATTCCCGCCTCCGCGGGAATGACAAAGAGCGTTGGAATGACGAGAGTAATTGATTTTCCGAAATTATTAAAACTAATCAACAACATCCCCGGGAATTTTTGGATTAGGTTTTTGAGTAGTCATCCAAAGGATATTACAAAAGAGTTGATTAAAACTATTTCAGAATGCGAAAAAGTAACGCCGCATCTTCATCTCGCTTTGCAGTCAGGCGATGATGAAATTTTGAAAAAAATGAACAGAAAATATACGGCGGAACATTTTTTAGATTTAGTAAATTTGATTAGAAAACATATTCCAGATGCCGCGATAACAACGGATATAATTGTCGGATTTCCCGGTGAAACAGAAAAACAATTTCAAAAAACAGTTGAAGTTATGAGGGAAGCAAAATTTGATATGGTTTACATAAATAAATATTCCCCTCGCGTCGGCACGGCTTCTTATAAAATGAAAGATAATGTTAGTTGGGAAGAAAAGAAGCGTCGTGAAAAAGTTTTGACGGAGATTTTAAAAGAAACAGCTTTAGAAAATAATCAGAAATATGTTGGAAAGGTTGTTGAAGTTTTGGTTGAGAAAGTTGATGAAGATTTTATTTATGGAAAGACGAGGAGTTTTAAAAATGTGAAGATGGGAATTAAGAATCAGGAATTAGGAATTAAGGAGGGAGAATTTTTAGAGGTAAAAATTACTAAAGCTAAGTTTTGGAATTTGGAAGGAAAGGTTGTGAAATAAAAAAAATACCAAGCGAATGCTTGGAATTAAAACAAAACTAAAAATTGGTTTTTTTCTTCTGGAAATAGAGCTCGCTCTACTTTTATATCCTCTTTCTCTATTTTGATACAAGTAGAGGGTATATATTTCTGAAAATAGAAATATGCTCCCTCTAATACTTCTTCTTCAGGTTCAACTTTAATAACTCCAATTCTCATTATATTGCTAATGTCGGAAGTATAGAATAGAATAATTTCGATTTTCCCATTCTCAATTTGCAGTAGCTCCAAACTAGCTTTCTCCCAATTTAGCAGTAGTTCTTTTATTTTCTCTTCAGAACAATCACTACTAATTTTAGTTCTAACTGTTATTTTGTGTGTTGCCACTAATTTATTAGTAGCCGTTTCCATTATTTCTTTTGGACTCTCATTTATCGGCAATTTAATCGCCTCCTTTTTCTTCACTCTATCACTCCTAAAATCTTTGTCAAATAAAAAAAATCCCAAGCAAAACGGTACTCGGGAATTTAAAGAAAACGAGAAAAAAAACGTTTAAAAATGTTTATAAGAGCACACACCTCTATACTCTAATTTTTCAATAAGAGAATCACTACTTAAATCAAAGAGATATTTTTCGATATCGTCAACATCAAAATGCCTAAGTATGAGTTTCTTGGCTATTTCTACTGCATTATAGTATGGCTCTCCGTCATTTTTTCTTTCTTCAAGAAATTTTCTTATTTTTGATTTCTCATTTTCAATTTCTTCCACTGTTTTTCTACTTATCGGCATATTTATGCCACCTCCATAAATTCATCCTATCAGCTAAAAACCACAATGTCAACCCTCAAACCTCTCATCGTCATCCTTGGTCCCACTTCTTCAGGAAAAACTGAAATGGGTTTTAAGCTCGCCAAAAAATATAACGGCGAAATTATCAACGCTGATTCACGGCAGATTTATCGGGAGATGGATATTGGGACGGGTAAAACGGATATTGCATACTGGAGTAAGGGCTTCAGCCCGAAAAGTTTAGCAACTGAAATAAATTTTACTATCGGGCTGAAGCCCTCGCTCCAAATCCATTTAATAAATATCAAAAACCCCAATCAAAAATTCTCGTTATCCCAATATAAAAAATTAGCAATAAAAGCAATAGATGATATTCATAAAAAAAATAAAATCCCTATTCTTGTTGGCGGAACGGGATTGTATATCAGCGCGATTGTTGACAATCTTGAAATTCCAAAAGCTTCCCCAAATAAAATAATTAGACAAAAATTAGAAAAACATACAGATGAATATTTATTTAACAAACTTAAAAAAATAGATTTAAAATCGGCAAGAACTATTGGCGAAAATAACAAAAGAAAATTAATTAGAGCGCTGGAAGTTTGTGAAATTACGGGCAAACCTTTTTCATCGCAACAAATTAAAGGCGAACCGTTATTTAATGTTTTACAAATCGGAATTAAAACAGATCGCGAAAAGTTATATAAAAAAATAGATGAACGAGTAGACGAAATGATTAGAATAGGTTTAATTAAAGAAACAAAAAAACTGTCTAAAAAATACAGTTTTGATTTGCCAGCAATGAGCGGAATTGGCTATTTTGAAATTGGACAATATCTTAAAAATAAAATTACTTTAGATGATGCCGTTCAAAAAATAAAATATCGCACTCATCAATACGCGCGAAGACAGATGACTTGGTTTAAGAGAGATGAGAGAATTAGATGGATTGAGGATTATAGCGAAGCGGAAAAATTAATAAAGAAATTTTTAAAATGAATTAAGTTTTGTTGTTGTCATCCCAGAATTTTTTCTGAAGCGATAGCTTCAGAAAAAATGTCTGGGATCCACTGCTACGATTTAATTTTACTATTTACGGCAGAGCTTATTATAAAGTTTAATCGTAATAATAGATTCCTGCCTCCGCAGGAATGACAAAATAAAAATTCTATATTTTATTTACACATCTCCCATCCCGCTTTCTCAAAAACCGCCAACGCTTCTTTTTCTAAAATCCCCGTTACCACTTCTGGAGGATTAGAAAAAATCGGTTTAAATTTCAATAACTCTTTATCTTCCAAAATATTCCATTTAGAATATCCGCCCATTTCTGGAAACAAAACAGCAAAAACAACTCGCTTGAACTTCAGTTCACGCATCATAAAGGAACACATCGGGCATGGTTCACAATTGGAATAAATTGTGTATGCTGACAAATCAGAAGTTTTTAAAAGCTTCTGCGCTTCTCTCATTGCCAGTATCTCGGCATGTTGCGTAACATCGTTTTCTTTAATTTTATTCCTTGTTTCAACAAGAGTGCCATCTTTACCAACTATCACACATCCAAACGGATTATCTCCAAATTTTAAGGCTTTCTCTGAAAGTTGAATACACCGCCGCATATATTTTTCATCGTCATTTTTCATGCTATTGCTTTAGTTTTTTTTCTAACATGTCCCTCGCTATCTGAGGATTTGCCTTTCCTTTGCTTTCTCTCATTGTCTGGCCAACTAAAAATTTCAGCGCAACTTCTTTGCCAGATTTATAATCTTCAACTGATTGAGGGTTATTTTTTATTACCTCGTTGATAATTTTTTCAATCTCACTTTCATTGCTTATTTGTCCCAGTCCTTTTTCATCTAAAATATTTGACGGATCGCCGCCAGTCGCAAACATTTCAGCGAGCATTTCCTGCGCGCCACTGCTGGAAATTTTTCCTTCATCAATTAAGGTAATAAATTCCGCAAAATTCTCTGCTGTTATTTTGCATTCAGAAACTAAATTACCATTCTTATAAAGCAATCTTTGGAGTTCAGTTAAAATATAATTTGCTGTCAATTTGGTCAGTTTGTTTAATTTATCGCCATCAATTCCTTTGTCCTTGATCCAATGCTTTAGTTCTGAAATTATCTCTTCAAAATAATTAGCCAGTTCCTTATCTTCTGAAAGTATTTTGGCGTTTTCTTCCGTCAATTTATATTGGTTTATAAAACGGTATTTTTTCAATAACGGTAATTCGGGAATACTGTCTTTTATTTTCTGAACATCAAACATCCCCGCCTTTTTTGTAAGATCCAATGGCGGTAAGTCCGGTTCTGGAAAATAACGATAGTCATGAGCCTCTTCCTTTTTTCGCTGGGAATAAGTTTGTTGTTTGTCTGCGTCCCATCCTCTTGTCTCCTGAATAATTTTTCCACCCTCATCTAAAATCTCTGCTTGTCTTTTTATTTCATATTCTATAGAGCGTTCAACCGCCCGAAAAGAATTTAAATTTTTGATTTCCACTTTTGTTCCAAATTCTTTTTGTCCTTTCGGTTTTAAGCTAATATTAACTTCGCATCTCATATGCCCTTTTTCCATATCAGCGTCTGAAACTCCAATGTATTTGACAATGAGTTGAAATTGCTTGCAAAATTCTTTGGCCTCAGCTGAAGATTTAATTTCCGGTTCTGTCACAAGTTCCATTAGCGGTGTGCCGGCGCGATTTAAATCTACTAATGAATAATCAGCTCCTTTCGGATGAAGTAATTTTCCAGTATCTTCCTCAAGATGTATTCTTGTTATTCCTATTTTCCTGTCGTTTATTATAAGATTTCCCTTTTCGCAAAGCGGTTGATCGTATTGGGAAATCTGATACCCTTTCGGCAAATCGGGATAAAAATAATTTTTTCGATCAAACTTAGAAATTTCAGCAATCTGACAATCCAAAGCCAAGCCGGTTTTAATTACATATTCAACGGCTTTTTTATTTGCTACAGGTAAAGTTCCTGGATGTCCCATACAAATCGGACAGATATTTTTATTCGGTTCCATTTCGTCTGGATTATTCGCGCAAGAACAAAACATTTTTGAATTAGTTTTCAATTCCACATGAACTTCCATTCCAATTACTGCTTCATATTTTGTCATACTAATATTTTAGCGTTTTAATTATTTGATATTTTTAGATCTCTTGATCATAGAATTTATACACAATCTATTCGGCAAACTCGTCGAAGACTTATTTCAGCGCTCATTTTAAGATAACATAAAACAAAAAAGTGTTAAGTTCTCATCTCATGCTTTTATTATAGCATATTGTTTTTAGATAACAAAAGAGGTTAGATTCGCAACAAATCAATATATCGCTCATCCAACCAAAAATTATGACTCTATAAAACCCTTAATCGAGGTACGCTGCCATGACGCACATAGTGAAATCGACTAAGATCTGGATCTGCACACTACGTGGTGTACGTTGAATCCGCTGCGAACTATATCAAATTTTTCGTATAGATCACCAAAAATTTTTATCACCTCCATAATTATCATAATACTAAATAGCAATCTGTCAATAATGAATATAAAAAGTTATCATTTATAAAATAACCTCTTTTCTGACGACTGTCAGAAAAGAGGTTATTGCTATATTCTTTAAATAATGGGTACCTCGAGCATGTTTAATAAATTACTTAGAGCTTACGATTAATCGAAAATTATAATTCTTTAATTAAATGTTTCAATATAAAAATAATAAAAAAAAGTGTCATTTTTTACAAAATTCAAAATAATAATTTGACAATAAAAACATATATGTTATTTTTTATAAAAGCGCCATAAAAAAGTGGTTGCTGTAATATTAAAACAAAAAAAAGGAGAAGAAATATAGATATGACTGATATAGGAAACAAAGTTTTAGAATTGTGTCTAAACAACGATTTGAACGCCAAACAAGCGTTACACGCAGAAATAATGGAAGTAGCAAAAAAGGGAGGGGCATATCCTGCTTCAATTGATCCTTTCTACACGGCAGTTGGTAATGGACAGATTAAGCCAACATTTACAGTGCCAGCGATCAATCTCAGAACATTGACATACGATACAGCAAGAAATATTTTCTCTGTAGCCAGAAAAAAAGATGTAGGGTGTTTCATATTTGAAATTGCCCGATCTGAAATAACTTACACTGATCAGATTCCATTAGAGTTTTCTGGAACTATAATGGGAGCCGCGGTCACGGCTGGATGGAAAGGACCTGTATTTATCCAAGGAGACCATTATCAGGTTAACCTTACCAAATACAATCAAAATCCCTACAAAGAAATAGGAGCAATCAAAGAATTGACCTTTAATTCAGTAAAGGCTGGAGTCTATAACATAGACACGGATTGCTCAACTCTTGTAGATCTCAAAAAACCAGCAACAGCAGATCAGCAATATCTGAACGCGCTGATTACAGCGCATTTAACTGACTATGTCAGAATGATTCAGCCACGTGGGATTCAAGTATCTGTAGGAGCAGAAATCGGTGAAATTGGGGGAAAAAATTCAACAGTTGAAGAACTGGATGCATTCATGACAGTCTACAAAGATCTTGTTAAAAGCTCTCGTATAATTAGTAAAATGAGCGTTCAAACAGGAGCTGTCCATGCGGGAGAA
>JAGLIN010000049.1 GCA_023142975.1 Candidatus Parcubacteria bacterium | reverse complement strand
ACGGTGTGATGTCTATATGTAAAAATAACACTTATTTTAGATGAAACTTAAAAGACTCTCAGATTTCTCAGTCGCTACGGCTCCTTCGAAATGACAAAAATTAAGGAAGGTTTGTTAGAAGTGAATTACCATGGAGTAGAGTTACTTAACTCCCCAATTTCTTCTTTTCTTCAACACCAACATCCTCTCCGCTAATCTGCTCGATTACTTTACTTAATTGCCTTGTCCTCACTCCAGACACTTTATCATATTGTCCAGATAACGATTTCAGCTTATTTCCAATATTGTCAAATTCAGTATTATACTTAGCAAACTCATCTTTGAACTTTCCAATTAAATTCACGACGCGATGCAAATCTTCCTGAATTTTGAAATTGTCATACGACTGATGAATTATCCTTAAGAATGTAATAAAAGAAACAGGACCGACAATCGCTACCTTTTTTTCGTTTGCTTCCTCAACGACATCATACAACTTATCATTGATAACGCTGAAAATCATTTCGTTAGGAACAAACAAAATCACAAAATCCAAAGTCTTTTCTTCGGGATTAATATAGTCTCTATTTGTAACTTGCTTGATTTTTTGTTTAACGTCCGTTTTGAATTGAGCAAAATATTTTTTCTTTTCTAATTCATTTTCAACTTCCTGAAATTTCATTAGCGATTGATATGGAAATTTAACATCAATATTGACTTTCGTTTTGTCGGGCAGATAAATCGTAAAATCAGGACGATTGGCGTTTGTTTCCTGACTGAGATTAGCATCATAATTTATCCCCTTCACAAATCCAGCGATTTTTAATAAATTCTCCGCCACTTCCTCGCCATATTTACCTCTAAGCTGATTGTTAGATAAAATATTTTTTAAATTTTCCGTTGAGTCTTTCAATTTTCCAGTAATCATTTTATGCTCCGCAATAACTGTTTTTAAATTTGAAAATTCGCTTATTCTCGCTTTTTCCGTATGTTCTATTTTTTTTTGGCTATCGCTTAATCCGCGATCTATTTTTTCAATGAGCTCTTTTATAGCGTCTTTTTTACTGTCAAAATACTGCTCGTTCCTTTTCATTTTCTCCTCGCTCAATTCTTTAAATCTTTCCCGCTCTTCTTTTAATGTTTCTTTATTTCTTTCTTCCAGCATTTTCAAATTTCTTTCCGCCATTTTCTCGCTAAAATTAGCCAGATAACCAAGGATTGGTTTTTTGAGAAATAAAAACAGTACAGTTAGAACTGCGATAACAACAACGCTATTTATTATTATTTCATTAATCATATTTTAATACTATACTAAACCGCCGTAAAAATCAAATAGCTCAACCTGTCTGTATTTTATCCATCTCTTTTTTATTTTTTCAAACAATGTTTTTTTATGCTAATATGTGATAAAATAAAAATAGAAAATAAAAACTTCACTTTTATATGAAAACCCAGACCAAACATTGCAAAAATATAAGCGACGAAGAACTTGTGCAAAAATCATTACAAGACATTGAATATTTTGCTTGTATTTATGACAGATATGAACAGAGGCTTACTCGTTATATTTTGCGTATTTCTTCATTTTCTCTCGAAGAAGCAGAGGATGTGCTGCAAGAGGCTTTTATAAAAGCATGGAAAAATCTTAATGAGTTTGATGGAGATTTGAAATTTTCAAGTTGGATTTATCGCATTGTCCGCAATACAACAATCACGGAATGGAAAAAATCTCAATCCAAAGGAAAGAGTCAGAGACAGGAACTTAATGAAGAGCTTTTTCAAAATTTTCCATCTTCATTAGATATAGAAAAAGAAGTAAACCAAAAATTTAACGACAAAAACATCCAGAAGGTTTTACAACTGATGCCAGAAAAATATCGCGAAGTTTTGATCTTGAAATTTTTAGAGGAAAAGGATTATCAAGAAATTTCTGATATTCTGAAAAAGCCAAACGGTACGATTGCGACGCTTATCAATCGCGCCAAAAAATCATTCTATCAAATAGCAAAACAAGAAAATATTTCTTTATAACATAAAAAACACTATGGAAAATTCTCAAAAACTATTAGAAAAAATTCAGAAACAAAATATCCCGCAAAAATCTCGTTTACAGTTTAATCTTAAAAATGTTTTATTTTGGATGCTTTTTGCTTTCTCAATAATTGTCGGCGGACTATCATTTTCAGTTATTCTTTTTGCTTTTAACCAAACAGATTTTGATCTTCTCTCACAAATAGCTGATTCCAGAATTGAATTTTTTCTCGGTCTTTTGCCATTTTTTTGGATTCTTTCTTGCGTTGTATTTTTGTTTGTTTCTATTTTTGGAATTCGCCACACAAAAACGGGCTATCGCTATTCCCCGCTTTTGGTTTTTGGCAGCAGTATTGTCCTAAGTATTATTTTGGGAACTTCTCTATTTTTCGCAGGCGGAGCGGAAAAAATGGAACAAATTTTTGCTGAAAATGTCTCTGTTTATAAAAGCCTTGAGGAAAGAAAAATTTCTCGCTGGTCCACACCAGAAAACGGATTTTTATCTGGAAAAATTATTGAGAAAAAAGAAACTATAATAATAATTGAAGATTGGGATGGCAAGAAATGGGAAATTGATTTTAAAAATGCTATTATTAAAGGGAAAATATCTTTGGATAGAAATGAAAAAATAAAAATTATCGGTAAAATATCTAGAAATAATATTTTCATTGCAACGGGAATAGGTCATTGGGAAAGAACAGGAAAAGGGCGGGATATAAAATACTGAAAACAAAATTAGAAAGTTATAAATTTTTTTGAAAGAAAGTTTTTATTTTGAAGTATTACTAAGTGGATGTCGACAATCCACTTTTTAATTTCTAACTTAAAAAACTATGGAAAACTCAAACAAAGTTTTACTCGGAAGTTTGGCAGTTGTAATGATGGGCGCGTTTGCTGTTTCTTCAGCAATGGCTTATCAAGGCGATTATTCCAAACAATGTCCAGCGTATTCGCCAGAAAGACATATCACGATGACCGAAGCAATGGACAATAATAATTATGAAGCGTGGCGTGAACTGATGGCAGATCGCGGACGAGTTACGCAAGTTATTAACGCAGATAATTTCGCTCGCTTTGCCGAAGCGCGCCGATTAGCTCACAGCGGCGATTTAGAAGGCGCTGATGAAATCAGAAAAGAATTAGGATTAAAAACTCGTAATGGCGAAAAAGTCGGCGCTGGATATGGAGAAAAACAAGGTCGTGGCAGAATGAATTTGCGATAATCTATAATTCATTTATCAATCAATGATAGAAAAGGGACTCTCTCTTTTCTATTTTGGCTAATTGTAAATTTAACTAATTAGTATCCAAAAATAATGAAATTATTTATAATTATAATATTAATGATCACCGGGTTATTAGGAGCAGTCTTAATAATAAATTATCCAAAAGAAAATTCAACAGAAATTAATACACAGAATACTGCTGAAAATGTTGTTCCTGAAAAACTTGAAGACGAGCATGAACATGACGAAGAGCATGAACATGATCATTCTGTTGAAATAGAAGGTAGCAAAATGAAACGGCTGACAATTCAGGAAATAGCTGATTTATGGGAAATAAACTCTGAAGAATTGCTTGATGGGATTATTCAAGAATTTGACCTTGAAGGAAACTATGCGGCGGAAACAACATTAGAATATATAAGAGACGAAGAATATAAATTTTCTCCAGCGATTATAAAAGATATTGCGGAAGAGATTAAGAACAAGTAATACTACAATTTTTTCTATATAATCAATATAAATAATCTTTATGAAAAAAGTCATAATAGCCGTAGGAGCATTGCTCGTTCTCTCTTTAGCTGGATATTTTGTCTGGCAAAATGATAAACAGGATAAAGATAATAGTATCTCAAAAAGAGATGGAGTTTCCAATTTTGAAAGACCTGAAGAAAAAGCAGCTATTGCGGGAATCGTAAAAACTATTATTGGCAATGAAGTTACAATTTTGAAAATTGAAAGACCTGAAATATCTAACGACAACGACAGTGAAGATATTGATCCTAAAAAAGATGAAAGTGAAAATGAACAAAAATCTGGGTCTGACAGAGGTATGGGTATGGGCGGAGGTATAGGTAGTCGAATGAACACAGAGACAGGAGATAAAGATAGCGATGAGAGATTAGAAATGTTGAAAAGTATGAGTACCGGAGAAGAAAAAGTTACTATTCCTGTTGGAATAAAAATGCTAAAAAGTGATGACGGAGAAGCAATTGTAGCAACATTAGACGATATTACAAAAGATCAGATGCTTATGATTTGGATTGACAAAACTATTACAGATAAAAATATCGCGACCTTTGTAATGATCAAATAACAATAAGTCGAAAGTCCATAAAATCTAAAGTAAAAAGTTGTTAATCCACCAGTTTTATGAATTTTATATCTTTATAAACTTTTAACTGCACTATTATGAGTTCTATACTAGAAGAAAGCAAAAAAGCTAGAGACAACAGAGGAAAATTTAAAATAACTAAAAAGAAAACAATAATATCAATTATTATTCTTTTGGTTTTGTCTTCTGCTTATTTCTATTTTAATAAAAAAGACACAAAAAAAACAGATGTTTCTCAAAAAGAATGGACGGTAAAAAATGATAATTTAAAAATTTCCATTGAATCAGATGGTAAAGTTATCGCAGAAGACGGAGTTGAATTATCTTTCTCTGTAAGCGGTGATAATTTGGAAGTAAAAGAAGTTTTTATTAAAGAGGGCGATAAAATTAAAAAGGGCGATAAAATTGCTACTGTGAAAACAGAGACGTTAGAGCTTAATGTCCGCACCGCTTATTCAAGTTATTTATCAGCTTTGGCGGACTATAACCAGACAATGAACGGAGCAACAGACAAAGAGATCGCTGATGCTAAGGATAGAATTACTTCAGCAGAAATATCTTTAAATCAAGCTGAGATCAGCATGGAAGATACCAAACAATCTGCCGAAAAAAGCATTCAAAATGCCAAAGATGCCATTTATGACGCTGAGAATGATTTAAAAAACACTAAAGAAGAATTAGATGACAATCAAGATGAATTAACCAGTGAAGATGTAAATGATGCTTATGAAAGCTTAGTGGACACAATAAAATCAATTAATATAAGTTTGGATAGCATCTTAAAAGAATCAGACGAAATAGTGGGAATAGATGATAAACAAATTAATAATGATTTTGAAGGTGTCTTGGGAGTAAAAAATTCATCTTCACTAAATCAAGCAAAGAGCAGTTATTCAAAATCTAAGAATGAATTAGGAAAACTTAATTCTTTAGTTGTGTTATTAGATTTTAATAGCCCTTATAGTGAGATTGACACAGCAGCAAGTCAAGCCGTTTTAACTTTACAGGAATTTGAGGAACATTTATATTACATGAATTTGACTCTGGAGGCAACGATCACTTCATCTGATTTCTCGCAATCAGAACTTAATAATTTCATCTCAACGATTAGCACAAACAGAACAACTGTTAATACAAAAATTACGGCCATGAATACGAAAATTGAAGCAGTAGATGATGCCAGGGATAGTCTTGATAATTATATTATTGATTATGAAGATGCCAAAAGAGATCTTGATAATATTGAAAAAGACCTTTTAAATGTCAAAGCCGATGCTTTGCGAAATATTGAAAACTCAGAAGCTACCACAGAAAGCAGGAAGTTAAGTGTTGAGCAAGCTAAGCGTGATTATAATAATTTGATAGCTCCATTAACTGAAGCAGAAAAAGCTTCCGGGCGTTCAAGATTAACCAGTTCTTCTGTCAGCCTTGAAAAAGCTCAAAACGAATTAGAAAACGCAACCATCTTATCTCCGATTGATGGCGAGGTGGCAAGGCTTAATTATAAAACAGGCGATATTATTATAGATAGTGGAAATGTTGATCCTGTAGCAGTTATTATAAACAACAACACTTTGTTTATTGAAGTGGACATTGAAGAAGCTGATATTAATAAGATCAAAGTTGGGCAAACAGTTTATGCTACTTTTGATGTTTTGGACAGTTTAATGCTTGATGGAGAAGTTAGCTTTATCTCACTTACATCAAAAACAAATAACAATGGAATTGTTACATATTTAGTTCGTATTATAATAATGAATAAGGAGGATAATCAAATAAGAGAAGGCATGACTGTATTCGTTGATTTTGTAACAGCTGAAGCTAAAAATGTTTTGACTGTTCCAATTAGCGCAGTTAAAAATGTTGATGACTCCCCTTCTGTGCTAAATAGTGACGAACAATGGATACCAGTTACAACTGGGTTCACAGACGGTAAGAATGTAGAAATCATAAAAGGATTAAGTGTTGGCGACAAAATAATTTATTAGTCAAAAATTTGTAAAATAAAAAAGCATGGAAGAAAAATCAGCAGTACAATTAAAAGACGCTTATAAATCCTATTATCTTTCTAATGACGAAGAAGTGTCGGTTCTTAATGGTGTTGATCTTGATATCAGAAAAGGAGAATTTATAGCTTTGATGGGAGAATCTGGTTGTGGAAAAACAACTCTTCTAAATATTATCGGCTGTCTTCACCCTTTAACTGCTGGAGAATACTTTTTGGATGGAGAAAATATTGGAGAAGTAAAAGATGATTATACCCTTGCATTTATAAGAAATAAAAAAATGGGATTTGTTTTTCAACAGTTTAATTTATTTTCTCGCCTTTCTGCTTTAAAAAATATCGCTTTGCCGGCTCTTTACGCGGGAGAGAAAAAAAATATCAGAGAGAGAAAAGCAATGAAACTTATGAAAAGCGTTAATATAGAAGATAGGGCAAATCATAAACCAACAGAGCTCTCTGGCGGACAACAACAGCGCGTTTCTGTTTGCAGGTCACTTATAAATGATCCTGATATAATTTTAGCGGATGAACCAACTGGCGCGCTTGATTCAAAATCTGGTCTTGAAATAATGAAAATATTTACTGATTTAAAAAAGAAAAATAAAACAATTATTATGGTGACACATACAGCGGAAGTGGCAAAATATGCTGATCGGATAATTTTTATAAAAGATGGAAAAGTAATGGATAACAACTATAAATTAACTTCAAATTATTAACAAGAAACTGGATTCCCGCTGGAGTTTATGCTGAATTCAGTTCAGTGCAGGAATGACAGACACAAATATGAAAATAGAAATTATAAGAATGTCATTTGAATCTTTACTAACGAATAAAACTCGTAGCTTTTTGTCTATGCTTGGGATAGTTATTGGCGTATCTACTGTTATTGCCGTATTTGCTATTGGACAAGGTGCACAACAAGCAGTGGATGAACAATTTCAAGGATTGTCTGCTAATTCTATTATTGTTATGTCTTTGAGAGGAAAAACTGAAAGTTCTAAGTTAGAAACCACAGATTCTAAAATTATCGTAGAAAATTGTCCGCATATTCCAGAAGCAACAGCTGTAATACAAGGTCATATGGCTGTTTCTTTTGAATCAGAAGAAGGTTCTTTTAATGTGATGGGGGTTGAAAGTAATTATTTTGAAATGTCTAGTATGGATACTAATCAAGGAAGATCAATAACCATTGAAGATATTGAAAATAACGAAAGAGTCGCGATTCTTGGAAGTGGTGCTGTGGAAACATTATTTTTTGAAAATAGTGAAATAATCGGTCAAAACATAAAAATAAATGGTAAAATGATCGAAGTAATTGGAACACTTGAGGAAACAGGAAGAAGTATGGGCAAAAATTCTTTAGATGATGCTATATATTTGCCGAACACTACAGCAGAAAAAAGTATTCTGGGAAACACTGCCTCTATAATGATATTTACAGTAACTGATAATATAAAAAATGTTGAAATTGCGTCAGAAGAACTTGTAAAAACTTTAAGAGAAGAACACGGATTGAATGATAGACAAGCTGATGATTTTAAAATAATGGATACTGGAGCAATGGTTGGCGCGGCGCAAGATTCTGCTAAAATGATGACTTTTCTCTTGACTTCTGTAGCAGCAATTGTTTTGCTTGTTTCAGGAATCGGAATTATGAACGTGATGTTTGTCACAGTCGCTGAGAGAACAAAAGAAATCGGAATAGCCAAGGCTATTGGCGGAAAGCAGGGAGATATTTTAGGACAATTCCTACTAGAATCAGTAATGCTTTCCATGGCAGGAGGGTTACTTGGGATTGGACTTGGCTCATTAATGATCCCAATTCTTTCAAAACTTGACATAATGACAGTGGCATTTTCATGGACAGGCCCCGTAATAGGTTTTTGCTTCTCTGTTGTTGTTGGAATATCTTTTGGATTTTACCCAGCGCTAAAAGCAAGCCGTCTTGATCCAGTAGATGCTTTGAGAAGTGAATAGTCTTAAAAAATAATAATTATTAATATTGCAATAATGAAAAAAATGATTTCCGTTTTGTTGTTTTTGATTTTGTCTCCAACAACGATTTTAGCGTGGGACGATTGTCCATATAATGAAATAGACTGTCTTTCTCCAGGAGATTGCAGTCGTTATATTGACACAGATAACGACAATATATGTGATCATTCACAACCCGCGCCTGAAGATAGAAATATTGAAATAACAAATATTCAAGAAATAAATAACGAGCAAGACAAAATAACTTATCACCTTTTACCAATCTCGCTAATTTTAATTTTGCTGTATTTTATTACGCATATTTTGTCTAAGAAAAAAATTATCAGCATTGTAAATCACAGAAAAATCTGGAATATATTATTGCTAATCACTTTTCTTATTTCAGGAATTTTGGGAATTCTTTTGGTAATAAAAATTAATTTTGGCATAGCGATCCCCTTGCCGTTTAATGTTTTATTTTGGCATGTTGAAGTTGGTATCGCAATGTTTGTGATTTCCATATTCCACACTTTCTGGCACTGGACTTATTTTAAAAATTTATTTAGGACTTGAGGAAAAAGCAAAGAATGTTTTTTGTTATCAATACCATATATTAAATCGCTTTAAAAACTTTTTTATGCTATTATGCAAGTATAATTAAATAATAAAATAATATGGACAAAAAAATATTAATCATTGGCGGAGTTGTATTTATAATTGGAACTGTTGCAGCTATAATTGGAGGCAGATCGGTTAACGATACAGAGATTAAAGATAGAAACATAGCGCAAGCTTATCAATGTTCTGATGGCATTGATAACGACCAAGATAATTTAATTGATGAAAAAGATCCAGGATGTCATTCTGATAATAATGCTGATAATAATGAGTCATATGATCCAAAAGATAATAACGAAGATAACAAACCAACACAAGAGGGAAATTTAAGAGACTTCTTCTCTGGAAAAATGGGGACTGATTTGATGTGCGAGACTACTTATAAAGTTGCAGAAGATAATGAGTTAAAAGCCATAATGTATATTTCAGGAAAAAGAATTAGGCTCAATTATGATATGAAAAATCCCGTACCTGGTATGGCAGGAGAGACACAAAAGAATTTATATATGGTCTCTGATGGAGAATCTGGATATGTTTGGGGCGATAGTTTTATCGGGGAAATGATGCAAGGAATTAAGATTAAAATGGATGAAATGGATTCAGAAGAAGAAGCACCTGCGGGAACAGAAATGATTGATTATGAAATGCCCGTTGTTAATTGCCAGCCCTGGATCGTTGATGAAAAAATGTTTGAGATTCCAGAAGGAATTGATTTTATTGATCCTAATAATTTGGAAGATATGACAATTAAAGACTTCGATCCTTCTATGGAAATGGGAATTGATTGTTCTTTGTGCAATAGTTTACCAACAGATCAAGTAGCAAATTGTCTTTCTTCTTTAGGATGTGAATAAAAACTATTATTTTTGGAAAAAAATTATGAATAATAAAAGCAGAGACGATTTATATTCTCTGCTTTTATTATTTTTATAATCCCTTAGCACATATTAGACTACTTCCGGTTTTATTTCAGTTATAATTCTTTCTGCGATTTCGTCAATCTCTAAATTTTCCTCTTGCTTAATAATCTCATCAAGCTTAGCTTTTGTTTCGGGATGTTTGGCAATTAAAAAACTGCAACAGTCCTGATACGGCAAAATAGAAGTTTCGTAAGTTTTTATCCTGACAGCCAAATCAATAATTTCCTGCTTGTTCATTCCAATGAGTGGCGGAAATATCGGCAAGTTCGCGGAATGATAAATAACGCCAATATTCTCAAGCGTTTGCGAGGCGACCTGACTTAAGCTATCTCCAGTCACAAATCCTTTCGCGTTTTCTTTTTTGGCAATCATTCCAGCCAGCTTAAACATAATTCTCCGATATATTATCATTCTATTTTTAGACGGAATTTTAGCGATAATTTCTTTCTGAAATTCTTCAAAGGGAATTATATATAATTTTGATCTTCCTTGAAAGTGACTTAGTTTTTTAACTAAGTTTTTTATTTTGCCATCACCAGTATTATTGATAGTTTTATTTTTAAAATGGACAAAAATAATTTTCGCTCCCCTTTTCATCATCATAAAACTTGCGACGGGGCTATCTATTCCTCCAGAAAGTAAACTCACTAATTTGCCTGCTGTACCAACAGGCAATCCCCCAATTCCTTTTATTTTTTTGAAATATATAAAACAATCTTTATTACCAACATCTATAACTACTTCTAAATCTGGCTGATGCACATCTACTTTCAATTTCGTATTTTCTAAAACATATTCTCCTGTCTTGGCATTTATTTCTGGCGATTTAAATTTAAATTTTTTATCAGACCTCCTTGCTTCAATCTTGAAAGTTTTTATTTTATCACTTCTATCATCCTGAGCTTGTCGTTTGTCATCCTGAGCTTGTCGAAGGATTAACTCAACCGTTTTTTTATTTATTTTATCTAAATCTTTTTCCTCTGAAACCGCAAAATAGAAATTAGAAATCCCGGGAATATTTTTCAGTATTTCTTTTATTTTTTCTAAATCAGTATCTTCGTCTATTTCAATAATAATTTTTCCGCCTTCTTTGTAAATTTTATTATATCCAATTTCTTTTATAGATTCTCTTATGTTATTCATCAAGACACGCTCAAAAAAGGGACGGTTGCCCCCTTTTAAAGTAATTTCATCGTAATGGATTATGATACTGGTGTACATATATTATTTCATGGTGAATAATTTTTTAAAAATATTTAGCAAATTTTCTGCACTTAATAAATAAATTTCGTAAAACCAAATATCAACAAGTCCTAAGGTATCACATTCTTTTTTTATCATTTTTTTTAATTGCAAAAATTATTTTAAATCTAAACTTATACAATATCTTAACATTTATTTTTGGATGAATCAATAGTTGATTAGAAAAAAAGAGCGTAATGATCAAATCACACGCTCAAGTTATATTTATTCTATTTCCAGTTTGCTTTTTCTGGATGCTTTTTCAAATATTTTGCTCCGTGTCCCCTATCTGTATTTATAGGAATCTCTGCTTCGCATAATGGACATTTATCTTCGTTGTAATTTACAACATCCATTTCTTTAAGAGCCAAAAATATTTGAACCCCAAGAGTTTCTGCTGTTACTTTCCCGGAACTTCGATCTACTAGCGCATGACAGCCAATAATTTTTGCTCCAAATATTGAACATGCACGAATAGTGTCTTTTAAAGATCCTCCTGTATTTACTATATCTTCTATAATAAGAGTATTTTTACCTCTTATTTTGTCTATGCCGCGCTTAAGAACCTGATTGCCATCACTATCCTTTTCAGTATAAAGCGCTGGTATTACTTTTCCTGTAAACTTTGCAAGCCACTCAGCTACACGATCTGCGAGTTTTATTCCTCCTATCGCAGGACCAATAACAACTTCTATGTTCTCCTTGTGCCATTGCCGCGCAATATCTTCACAAAGGACTCCTGTTTCATAAGGCCAGAATGTAATTTCTGACTTATCTACATATACATCTCCGTGACCACCTGCGGAATAAACAAAATGTCCTTCAAGTATTGCTTTTTTATCAGCAAATATTTTGCCGATTTCAGCAGCAGTCAAGAGTCCGTTTTCCATTTCTTATCACCTCTTTGAAAAATTTGTGGCTGAGATAAACTCAGCCCGTTATATTAGCCTTTTCAATCTCTTCCAAAACCTTTTGTACTGCATCACATGGTGTTCCTATCTCACTTGGAGGAGAACAAATAGGACTTCCGATCACTAACATTGCGGCTCCATTTTCTATAGCCATAGTTGGTGTTGTAATTCGTACTTGTCCTTTTTTAGCTGCCCATTCTGGTCTGATTGCTGGAGTAATTTTGTCAAGAACATCAAGTTCAGGGAATTTCCCAAGAAATGCAAGTTCTAATCCAGAACAAACAAGCTTCTTTCCTCCTGCGAGAACAACATTCCTGGCATACTGGAGTACTTTTGCTCTTACTGGTGCACCAAGATCGAGATAAGCGTCCTCTTCAATCCTATCTGTCAGAACTGTTACACCGATTATCTCAATTTGTTCTTCTCCAGACTGTATTGCTTTCCTTATCATCGGAACTCCGCCATCACCTGCCATTACGGTGATTAAATCAACATTAGCAGCCCTATATGGTCTTATCCTGTCGTAGACTGTATTTTGAACATCGCTGAATTTTTGATCTGCCCAAAACAAAGGTGCTACTTCCTTAAGTTCAGCAACAAGATCGACTAACGAAAATCCAATCACCAGACACATATCAAGGAGACTATTTGCCTTAAAACCTAAAACATTTCCCTTGCCAATCTGGTCTGCAACATCAATAGCTTCTTCAGGACTTGAAAAACCATCAAGCGCCACCATTATCATATCTTCTGGTCGTCTCTTCATTTCTCTATCACCTTCTATTTTTTCAAAGATCAAACTCCTCTTCAGTTTTACCCTCCAATTTATTCAATCCTCTTAAACAAAAAATAGCAGAAATATTTCCTGCTGTCAACTGTTTGTAAGACCAAAATATACTAACTGCCGTTATTATTCCTTTTTTTATCTCTATCTATAACCGGTAGAACAAGGCGATAAATTGCGAGCATTGAAAATATAAAAGCCAAAATCGCGCCGATTAAAATAAAGACTGGCGAGGTGTTGAAATATCTGTCCGCGTAATGACCAAATCCAATAAATGCCAGAGTTATAACAGAAACTGTAATTCCGATTTGAGTGACCAAACTCAACGCGTAAGATATCTTAAACTTCTCATCTCTATTATCATTTTTATTATCCATAAAAGTTAGCGCCTCAATTTATGTTTAATTTACATCCCTGATATTTCTCTTAATTTCTTTATTTTTTCTTTTAAAACTTTCAAAGTATAATCAATATCCTCTTTCGTCGTATCTTTCCCGAGAGTAAATCTTATGCTGGCGTGCGCAATCTCTGGCGGAATTTTCATAGCGGTTAAAACATG
This sequence comes from Candidatus Parcubacteria bacterium, assembly GCA_023142975.1. Lineage (GTDB taxonomy): Bacteria > Patescibacteriota > Minisyncoccia > JAHIHE01 > JAGLIN01 > JAGLIN01. Next base: position 217 of record JAGLIN010000049.1, on the reverse strand, counting down.
AGAAGGTTCCAGAGAAGCAGACGAACAGGCAGAACCGGTAGAAACCGCTATGCCATCTTGATCAAGCATTATTAGAAGACTCTCGCCTTCAATACCCTTGAAACTAAAATTTACATTATGCGGAAGGCGAAATTCCTTTGAGCCGTTAAGTCTTGCGTCTGTAATATTTTTCAAAACCTCATCAATAAAATAATCACGGAGTTTTTTTATTTCTTTT
>JAGLIN010000048.1 GCA_023142975.1 Candidatus Parcubacteria bacterium | reverse complement strand
TTAGGGTTTATGCAACAAAGCCACTTATAACTAATAACGCAAAACACTATGAAAATTAAAAAAGCTATTATGCCTGTTGCGGGGTTCGGGACGAGGTTTTTGCCCGTGACAAAAGCGCAGCCGAAAGAGATGCTACCGATTGTAGATAAGCCGATAATTCAATATTTAGTTGAAGAAGCGGTTGCGGCTGGGATTGAGGAGATTATATTTGTTACCGGGCGTGGGAAGCGCGCGATTGAGGATCATTTTGATTATTCATTTGAGCTGGAACAAACGCTTGTTGAAAAAAACAAGCTTGATCGCCTGAAAGAAATTTATAAATTACCCAGCCTTGCGAAGTTCGCTTTTGTCCGCCAGCCAAAGCCTCTTGGCGACGGGGACGCGATTTTGAAAGCGAGACATTTAATCGGCGATGAGCCGTGCGCTATTTTATTTGGTGATGATATCGTTGATTTTGAAAAACCGTGCATCGGACAGCTGATGGAAGTGTTTGAAAAGTACGGAGATCCTGTTGTCGCTTTGGAAAAAATTCCAAAAGAAGAAGTTTGCAAATTCGGAGTTGTTCAGCCGAATAAAATTGCCAAGAGAACTTATGAAATAAAAGACTTAGTAGAAAAGCCTCCAATCAAAGAAGCTCCGTCTGATCTAACAATAGTTGGAAAATATATTATAACCCCGGATGTTTTTGATGAACTAGAAAAAATAAAACCTGGAAAAGACGGTGAGATAAGATTGGCAGACGCTCTAAAAGCTTTAATTTCCCGCAAGGCGGTTTATGGATATGAGTTTGAAGGAAGAAGGTATGACTGCGGAAGCAAACTTGGATTTTTGCAGGCGACTGTTGAATTTGCTTTAAAGCATGGGGAATTGAATGGAAGGTTTAGGGATTATTTAAAAAGTTTAAAGCTGTAGATAGTAGCAAATATTAAGCAAAAAAATTACGCAACAGAAATTTCTATTGCGTAAGCATAAAGTTTACTATTTTTCTGCTTTTACCGTCTTCCTCTACGGAAATCCCGGTTACATGTTTAAGATCTACGGAGCGCCCATCAAATACTATTGTTTCTTCCCTTACTTCTAAGCTCTTTGAATCTTTTACCAGATCCGATCCTCCTCCGCTAAATGTAACTCTGAATTTCTTGTTATCACTATTTTTTCGCTCTTTCTTTATGGCTTCATTAATCTTTCCGAGTTCTCCTTCAGTGAGTGAAATTATCAAACCTTTTCGCCTCCCTTAATTAAAACTATCAACATTATTATACAAACATAAAACTTTGTCAACTAATAAATTGAAATGTAAAAAAGGAAAAAAGCGACATTGCCGCTTTGGTTTTTTTCTCTTTTAATTCCTATTTTTTTTCTCCATGCTTACCTCCTAATTTCAATCTACACCTTTAAGATGTTCCCCAACATCATACCAGTGTTTATTAAATGGTGTTTATTGAGCCTGTTTGTGTTAAAACTAAGCCACGAAACTTCATTATTCTTATTCTAATGCACAAAAAATAATCTGTCAACACTTTCGTCATGAAAATCGCCATCAATATCAACGAACTTACTTTGAAACAAGAAACTGGCGTGAAAGTTTATACGCGGGAAATTGTCAGGGCGTTGGGGGAGGTTGATGAGAAAAATGAATATTTTTTATATGCAAGTTGTAGAGACGGCGATTTATCGCGTCTCAACAATGGCGATTCATCGTGTCTCTCGTATAATCAAGACGCGATAAATCGCGTCTCTACGAATTCAAAATTTTGGACATACACAAAATTTCCGCGGGAAATAAAAAAAGACAAGCCGGATGTTTTGTTTATGCCGATTCAGGCGACGCCGTTTTTTAGAAAACCGAAAAATATAAAATTAGTCATTACGGTTCATGATTTAGCGTTCTTGCTTTTTCCGAAGCATTTTACTTTGAAGGATAGATTTTTGCTTAATTTTCACACGAAAAGAGCCGTTCAAATGGCGGATAGAATTATCGTTCCGTCTAAAGCGACGAAAAACGATATAATAAAATTTTATGGAGTTGACGGGAATAAAATAGAAGTTATTTATCATGGGGTAGGAACAAGGCAATGCCTTGTTCCTACGGAGATGGCAAATAAGCCCTATATCCTCTTTGTCGGATCAATTCAGCCGAGGAAGAATATAGTTAGGTTGATTGAAGCGTTTGAAAAAATTAAAAATCCCCCTAACCCCCTTTTTCAAAGGGGAAATTTCGCTCCCCCTTTCAAAAAGGGGGCGAGAGGGATTAAGCTAATCATCGCTGGCGGAAAAGGATGGATGTCGGATGAGATTTATAAAAAGGCAAAAGAGAGCGAATTTTCTAAGGAAATAGAATTTATGGGAAGCGTTAGCGATGATGAGCTGGCAGATTTATATAAAAACGCTACGATTTTTGTTTTGCCTTCTTTGTATGAAGGATTTGGATTGCCTGTTTTGGAAGCGATGAGTTATGGAATTCCCTGTGTGGTGAGCGATAATTCTTCGCTTAGTGAGATTACTGGGGACAGCGCTTTGCTTGTTGACGCTTATAATTCAAACGATATAGCCGAGAAAATAAATGTTTTGTTAAATGATGAGAAACTAAGAAGAGATTTGTCTAAGAGGGGCGTTGAAAACGCGGGGAAGTTTAGTTGGATTAAGGCGGCGGAGAAGGTGGTAGAGGTTTTTAGAAAATAATTGGATATTGGATATTGGGCATCGATGATCAAATTACTTTGAATTACGAAATAGCTAAATTTGTCATAGTGAGTAATGTCATTCTGAGTTTATTGAAGGATTGTCGAACTATGACAAATTTAGCGTGTTCGCCACCATTCGACAAGCTCAGGGTGATAGCTTTATTGTATTTTGTAATTCAAAATAATAAGTCTTTACAAATTTCAAAATGTGTGATATATATTAAAATAGTGATTCAACAGAAAGTTTTTTAAAAAAGAAATAATATTTTTTGTTGGATTAGAGGAGATGGAATATTTTATGGAAACAAAAGATGATACTGATAAAACAAGTGAAATAGAAAAAGCGATAAGAGCAATTCATAGCAATCTTGATCATATTAGGTTTTTGGCAAAGCAGAGCACTAGCATAGGAGAGCTTAATAATCTGCTTTCAAATTTGCAGGAAGTTTCTGGGCTTAATTCAAAACAGACAGTCCATGTTGCAGCCAATTTAGGAGAAGTGGAGAAATAATTTTTACGAGCAGAGTCAATCTGCTCATTTTTTTTATAAATTCCAGACAGAGGCTAAGCCTCTCCACACTAATTTTATTATTACAGGTTTATTTAGATATAAAACACAATACTTTAAATAACAAATAGACAAGTAGAGGCTTAGCCTCTTTAGAAGAAAATCCTAATTTAAAATACTTGATACTTAATACTAATATGCTATACTACACTTTGTAATAAAGGGTGTTTTTTGTTTGTTATAGTTCGACAAGCTCACTATGACAAGGTTAAACATTTAACAAAAATCGGACATCCGATATAGGAGTGTAACACGGGGTGTAACGGGGTGTAACATTTTTTTAATTCATTCGTTTACTAATAATGAAGACATTAAGCGATTTTGAAGAAAAATTAATTTT
>JAGLIN010000047.1 GCA_023142975.1 Candidatus Parcubacteria bacterium | reverse complement strand
AAAAGGGCGTTGGCGGGAAAGAAAGAAGCGTTTTCTGAAATTTATGATTTTTATATAATAAGAATCTTTCGTTTTATTTATCTAAAAACAAGTTCCAAAGAAACGGCGGAGGATTTGGCGTCAGAAGTGTTTCTGAAATATTGGAAGCGGATAAAAGAGGGAATGGAAGACGAAAGTTTGGGCGAGGTTATCTCTAATGATAAGACGAAGGCATTTCTTTATAAAATCGCCAGGAATTTAATAATTGATTTTTATCGCAAGAAGGAAGTTCCAACCGTTGAAATTGATAATGATATTAAAGATAAAATACGAGATCAAAAACAAGATATTTTGGCTTATGTAAGCGCGAAACAGGAAGTTGAGGAAACAATGAGAGTGCTTAGCAAATTAAAGGATGAATATCGCGAAATAATAATTTTGCGGCATGTCGAAGAGTTATCTTTTGCGGAAATAGCGGAAATAATAGGGAAATCAAGCGGTTCTGTGAGGGTTCAGCTTCATAGAGCGACGAAAGCGTTGAAAGGAGTAATGTGACCTTAGGAATGTAGAACGAGCCGCAGCGAAGTTTTACTTGAAAGCGGGAATTAATTGATATTTCAGTCAAACTTCACTGCGGTTCGTTTGACGCTCCAAATACATAAGTAAAAATACTCAATATTACAATCAATATGAATGATATTTTTTCAAAACTGAATAGTTTAAAATCAATAGAACCAAGCGAAAGTTGGGTTGTTGATACGAAAAAAGAAGTTTTATCTGAAGCTCCTGTTTTTGAGCGAAAAGGTATTTTAGAAAGATTAACCGTAGCAGTGGATTCCCGCCTTCGCGGGAATGACAAGGGAAGCTTTAATTTTCAAGATTTATTTCAAAATTTATCGTTTAAAAGGTTGATGGTCCCAGCATTTTCGCTGGTTTTTATGTTATCTGCGGGTATTTTTACTCTTGGCGCTTCAGGATCAAGTCTGCCTGGCGAATCTTTGTATTTAGTTAAAATGATTAATGAAGATATAGCTTTGGCAGTTGCTCCTGAAAACAAAAAAGCGACAATTGAAATGGAGCACGCGGGTAGGAGATTAGAAGAAATGGCTGAAATAAGCAAAAAAACTTCTGATGTTGAACAACAAAAGAAAATCGGGCAGTTAATGGAAAGATTTGAGGAAAAAATAGAAAGCGCTAATGATAACTTGACAAAAATAGATAAAAGTGTTGAAAAAAGAAAAATTGCCAAGGTAATAAATATTCAAAGTGAGAAATATACTGAGGTTTTAGCTAAAACGACTGAAGATCTTCCAGCTGTAGTTAAAGATGAGATTTTAGAAGAGGTTGCTAAAGCAATTAATTCAAGTGAAAAAATATATTCAACTTCTTTGGCGGTAATAATTGAAGATGAAGAAGATGAAGAAATAGTTGACGAAGCGGTTGATGAAACGAATGAAGAAGATGAAGAAGTTGGCGAAGAAATTACAGACACGGAAGAAGATGCTGAGGAAGATCCTTTAGTTAGTGATGGTGACAACGATTCTGAAGAAGGCAATGTTAAGGGGGATGAAGATGAGAATAGTCAGCTTGATCCCGCTGATGATGTTAATGGAGAGGATTTAGCAGATGAAGATGCTGATAAGAATGAAGATGCGGGAGAGGCAATTTCAGATGAAACAGAGAAAGAAGCAATAAAGATAGAAGATGCTGAGGAAGTTGAGGAAAATTTATAGAAACTTGTTGGAGTTTAGAACGAGCCGCAGCGCAGTTCTACTTGAAATATCGTAAAATCAAGTTTTAGTGAGACTTCGGTTGAACTTCGCTGCGGCTCGTTCAACACTCCGTAATTTATTTTGATTTTAGAGGGAATTATATCGTAACGCGAGCCGAGTTATTGGGTGATAAAGATTTAAAGTTTTAAATCTTTATAAATAACGAAAAGGTTTGTTAGGTCGGCTGGATTTGGGCGGGAACGCAATTTATTGTGTTTTTGTCCTGTAATTCATAACAGGCTGTTCGCGCGAAAATATAATTCTGAATATATATTATATATATTTAATTAATAAATTGTAATTTAGAAAAACAGGATTGTTTCAACTGGTATGCAGAGGCGCGTTGCAAAAGCGTCTCTATAAAAGGAGGTGTAAAAATATTTTGCGTCTCTACAAACCAAAAAAACAACACCGTTTCTAAATTATGGAGATTAAAAATTTTATGAGTTTATCTATTAAGAAAAAGGCAATCAAGAAAGCTATTTCTGTTATGACTATGGTTATGACAGTGACAGTGATGTCTAATGTAGGATTCCTAAACACATCCTTAGTAATGGCGGATGTTGTTGATGGCGCTTTGATCAAATCAAACACTACCAACTCTGATGGAAGTCCAACTTTGTCATCTCTTGATGTCTATATTGTAAAGCTTGTTGGAACAAAGAAGTTTAAAAGATTAGTTTTGAACCCTACTGTTTTCAACAGCTATGGACATTTAAATTGGGGAGACATTCAAACTGTTTCTCAATCTGTAATGGATGAGTACGCGACTTCCGGCTTAGTCCGAGTTGATACTGATCCTGACGAAAAAGTTTACGCTATGGCTCCTGACGGAGATATTGGCTCAAAGAGTTGGGTTAATGTAACTGCGGCTGAGTTCTTAGGCGTTTCTGGTTCTGAAGATGGTGATTCAATTTATACGATTAACGCGACTGATGGTGGTAATTATACTGCTGTTGGGAATATTACAACTACTACTCAATTAGAGACTTTCTATTCAGCAGGAACTTTGCCTGACGCGCCGGTAGTAAGTGGTGATTTATCTGTTGCTTTAAGTAGTAATACTCCAGCGGCTGGGACTTTGCCGAAAGCAGCATCTAGTGTGGAAGTGATGATATTCAATTTAACTGCTGGTGAAGCAACTAATGTTGACAGTATTACAGTTAATCGAGTTGGAGTTGGTGTTGCTTCTGATTTCGCTAATGTTTATTTATATGAAGGCGCTACTCGTTTGACAAGTGGTCGTAGCATTGGTTCTTCCACTAACAGCGTTGAGTTTGCCAATTTAGGTATTAGCATGTCAGCTGGCGAGGTTAAGGCTTTAAGTGTTAAAGTTGATGTAGCAACTGGCGCTACAGCTGGTGATATTCATAGTTTTGAACTTAGTTCTGCTTCTGTTATTGAAGGTCCTGACAATGTGTCAGGTAGTTTTCCTGTTAGAGGTAACGCTGTATCTATTGGTGCTCAATCAGTCTCTACAGTAATTGTTACCAAAGGAACTACTCCATCTAACCCTACCGTTGGTGAAGCGGGAGCAATTCTTTCAGAATTCAAACTGCAAGCTGGTGCTAATGATGTTAGTGTAGAAAACATTACTTTAATTAATGCGGGTACTACTAACAGCGCCAATGTTTCTGATGTGGGATTATATGCTGGCAGTGAATTAGTGGCTTCTGTAACAGAAATGACTGGCGACTACATGGTCTTTGCTTTAGACACGCCTTATACAATTGCTCAAGGCATTACTAGAGTATTCCAGGTTAAAGGCGCTTTGGCAGGTCGTTCGGGATTGACCGTTAAGACCTATGTTGAGTACAGTGCTGATATATTAGCTGTTGACGCAACTTATGATGTTGGTGCTTACATAGACATTGATACTTCAGGAACCTTTGATGGTTCTTCTACAGGTACTAAATATATCGAAGTTACTTCACAGGGTGGAAGAGTAACAGTTGCTCATAATGGTCCATCTACCTCTGACGTTTCTAAGGGCGGTCAAGATGTTCATTTCTATGAATTTGCTATGACAGCCAATGAACAACAGGTTGAAGTTAAGAGTATTGGAATGACGATCGATGGAACTGCTGTTAGCGGTAATGGATATGCCTGCGGTGGAACTACAGAAACCTTTACTGACTTGAAAATTATTGATGTAGATACTGGCAAAACTTTAATGGGACCAAGAGAATATTCTTGCACAGCTAATAATACTTCAAGTGGTTTAGTTACTTTTACTGATTCTTTCTATATTGATGCTGGCGAAACCTTAAACCTGGCTTTTACAGTTGATATTAGAAGTTCTGAAGTTACCGCAAGCGACTTCCTTAATGATTCCTTCGCTACAACTATTTCCGCATTTGGCGATACGAGTATTCGTGAAGTAGATAGCGGACAATACCTAACCGCTTCTACTGACATTGTTCCTTACATTGCTAATGTTGGAAATAGCCTGACTGTTAAATCATCTAGCTTAGCAGTAGTTCTCGCTTCTACTCCAGTCAGTTCTACAAGAGTAAAAAGAGCGACTGATGTTGATAGTCTTGGTTTGAGCTTTACTGCTGGAACACAAAGCGCTGCTCTTATTAGCGCTATTAGTTTGACTGGTGTGGGTGATCTCAGTAACGCAGCTTCTTATACTGTTGGGGAGTTTGATGATGTCGTTCTCTCAGTTTCTCTTTGGGATGGTGCTACTCAAGTTGGTACCACCGAATCTCCAAGCGCTACAGGAGTGCTGTCTTTCACTAATTTGAGTTGGACAATTGATGCTGGAGTGACGAAGAAATTAGTTGTCAAAGCTAATCTCACTTCAAACTGTGGTGTAAGTAACGATGATTATTATTATCTTACTTTAAACAGTACTGATGTGACAGCGACTGATGATGATAGTAATACTATTACACTTACTGCTAGCTCTTCAATTAATGGTGACAAAGTTGATGGTACTACCACGGCTCCAACTATCAAACATCTTGTTCGCGCTACTGGTACTATTGTTTCTGCTGTTGATAGCGCCACTCCAACCTCTACAATTGTTGTTGCTGGAACGAGTGATGTTGAATTCAGTAAAGTTAAATTATCTGCTACTTATGAAGCAATGAAAGTTACTAAGATGAGAATTACTAATGTGGGCAATGCCACTTATGGTGATGATGAAATTGTAGATGTAACAATTAGTTATCCTAAAGAAAGCGGAACAGGAACCGCTACTGGCTATCTGTCATCTGGCGATGCTAACTTTACTCTTGCTGCGGGAGAAGAAATGTATGTGCCGAAAGATGATAGTGCTGTTGTGACAATTAAAGTTAATCTGAACACCATTGCTGACGGCGCTGATTCAGGTAATCAGCCACAGTTTGGTTTAAGCGCCAGCGGATTTGAAGCAGAGGGTGTTGATTCTGGCGACAAAACAACTAGTATTACCGCTAGAAATGGTAGTTCAATGACAGTAAGAAAAACTGTTCCGACTATTTCTCTTGAAACACTGCCTTCTGAAACACTTGCTAATGGTACAATGACTATTGCCAAATTCAAGATTACTGCTAATAGTGGCGCTGATGTTGCTGTTAAAAAACTAACATTTGATCTTACTTTGAGCGATGCTGATGCTGCTGTTTCGACTGACTTGACGATTGCTTCTCCTGCAATTTATGACGCATCTGATCCAGGAACTGCTATTACTATTACTTCTGGAGATGGTGCTGGTGGTACTGCTTATGAAGGTCAAAGTAAAATTTTGATTGAGTTCACTAGCGAGGAAGTTATTTCCAAAGGTAATTCTAAGACTTATCTCTTGAAGGCCGCAATTACTGGTGCTGCGCAGTATGATTCTATTATAACTAGACTTGCTGCTGCTCGAGAAAGCGCTGTTCGTACTGCTTTCCTTGACAGTACCAATGCCAATGAATTATTAGTATTAGATACTTTGGTAGGTGGTGGCGGAACAGAATATAATGCTAATTTCATCTGGTCTGACAATTCGGCTGGTACTTCTCATAGTGCTACATCTGGTTCATCTTCGGAGGATTGGACAAATGGCTATATGGCGAAGACTCTGCCATCTGATTATCAGAGCTTGAGTTATTAGTTTGATCGTTTGAAGTTTCTCGATAGCTAAAATCGACAGGTTGGGATAATAATGAAGGTTATCGCCAATCAAAAAAACACCCCCGAGAAATCGGGGGTGTTTTTGATGTCGTAGAGACGCGATTTATCGCGTCTCTGTCCGCGCAAAAAATGAATTATTACAATGATGCGTCGTAGAGACGGCGATTTATCGCGTCTCAACCACGCGCAAGAATATAAATTGTTTGGATGCGCGAACCGAGACGCGATAAATCGCCGTCTCTACATCATCGCTAAATTGAGACGCGATAAATCGCCGTCTCTACGGGTTTGTGGTATAATACAAATATGGAAACAGAAAATAAATATAAAAACATATACAGAATAAAATCAGCGCGGAAATTGGGATATGATTATACCAGCGACGGCTGGTATTTTGTGACCATTTGCGCGAAAAATATGGAACAGTTTTTTGGAAACATCACAGACGGCAAAATGAATTTATCAGAAATTGGAAAAATTATAAAAAAATATTGGCTGGAAATTCCCAAACATTTTCCATTTGTAGAATTAGACGAATTTTCCATAATGCCAAATCACAACCACGGCATCATCGGAATAAATGGTTTTGCGCATCGCGCGAACGGCGACGAATTATGTCGTAGAGACGGCGATTTATCGCGTCTCAACCACGCGCGAGAATATAAATTGTTTGGATGCGCGAACCGAGACGCGATAAATCGCGTCTCTACGGGGGGCGATGATATGGATTATAATCGAGACGCAATGAATTGCGTTACGGGGGGCGTTACTGGTAGAAATAATCCGATGGGTAAAAATGGTTTGGGTGAAATTATTCGTTGGTATAAAGGACGATGCAAATTTGAAATTGGTAAAATGGGGTGTGACAATTTCGCGTGGCAACCGCGGTTTTATGATCGAATTATTAGAAATGAAAAAGAACTAAATAAAATCAGAAAATATATTTTTGAGAATGTTTTAAAATGGGAATTTGACAAAAATAATCCAGAGAATTTTTGAATATCAATTTATTTTAGAAATCTTTTAATTACTGAAGCGGTCATTTTGTTCTTTTAGACTTTTTGGGGTATAATAAAAATATTAAAATAGTTTTAATTTATGAATCACAAAATAAAATATAGCTTAATCTGCTTAGCCGTAGTTGCCATAATTATCTGCATAATTTTTTCGCGCGAAGAAAAAAATAATAAAACGCAAGAAGATAATATTAGCAACAACGCCAATACTACGATCCCAATCACAAGCAGTAAAAAAGAAAGCGAGATTATTATTGAAAGCGACGAAGATGTAGTCGTTATTGAAAGCGGGGAAGAAATAATTGTTGGAGAATAAAGTCTATAGAGTCTGTAGAGTTGACGCTGTTTTTTTAATTTTGTATAATAAGAATAGAAGTAAAAATGAAAAAAGAAGATGTTAAAAAAATTGTAAAGTAGTTGTAAATAAATTTAATATTCGTGCCCGTTATCCAGAATATAAGTTACAATTTTATAAACAATGTGATAAAGAATATACCGAAAAGTATTTTGATGAAATTATTAAACTATACAAAAAGCTATGTCAAAAATTGAAGCAAAAAAAATAGTTAAAAAATATGCGGAGAAATTAAAAGAAAATAATTATCCGTTTTCCGCTATTTATTTATTTGGATCTTATGCTAAGGGGCAATCACACAAGTGGAGCGATATTGATGTGGCAGTTATTTCAGATAAATTAAGAAGAAATAGAGATGAGAATGAGAATTCATTATGGCATATTAGAAGAGAAGTTGATTCTATAATTGAACCGCATGGTTTTACGGTAAAAGATTTTGAGGATGAATGCGATCCAATGGTTTATGAGATTAAAAAAACGGGGATTAAGATTGCTTAGCTTGAGTTTGTAAAGTTAGCGTGTTTGCCACCCTTCGACAAGCTCAGGGTGACAATACTATTATTTTATAATTTATTAATTTAACCTAACAAACAACTATGAGCAAGAAAAAAAAGTTGGTTATTGTCGCGGCGGTTTTGGTTATTGCGGCGGCGGGAGTAATGGGATCGTGCCTTTATACAAAATGGCAGATGAGTAAAAAGCATTCAGTGGTTTATTTAAGCACTGGAGAAATTTATATCGGCAAGTTGTCATATTTGTCAATGCCAAAATTTAAACTGACAAACGCTTATCGTTTACAAGCGGTAAAAGACGCAGAAGATGAAACTAAAACTAATTTTCAACTCACTCCTTTGAAAGACGCGCTGTGGTCTCCTCAAAAACTTTATTTAAATCCCGATCAAGTTGTTTTCTATGGTCCAATTGAAGAAGGAAGCAGCGCTGGCGAAGCCTTGCGAGACGCGGGAAAGTAAATTTTGTAGGGGTTCAAAGTGGCGATGTGGTAGGGGCACAAAATTTTGTGCCCCTACGCTCGTCAGTTATCCACAGGTGAAAAATTTGTTGACAATTGTGTTTTGTGGTATAGTGAAGGTGGTTTTTGATTTTATAAACTTTTGACTTTATAGGTTTTTAACTAACACATGGCTGTAAAAAAGAAAAAAAGAGAAGCAACTATTAATGATCTGTCTAAAAAGATTAGTGTTTTGGCGGTGTCTATGGAAAAAGGATTCAAGGCGGCTGATGAAAAAATGGAAAAGGGA
>JAGLIN010000046.1 GCA_023142975.1 Candidatus Parcubacteria bacterium | reverse complement strand
CTGAAAAAGCTGTCTAATAATTAAGAATTTTTTGGGATACGACATTTGATTTCTAAATTCTTTTATTTTTTCTCCAAGTTCATTATTATTAGTTGTAACCATTCCGCCGGCGACCGCGGAAATAATTTTGTCTCGTCCAAAACTAAAAAACGCGACATCGCCGATTGTTCCTAATTTTTTATTTTGATATTTCGTTCCCAATGAATGCGCGCAGTCTTCAATCACATATAAATTATGCTTTCTGGCAATTTCCATAATTCTATCCATTTTGCATGGATTGCCAAAAGTATGCTGGACAATAATCGCTTTTGTTCTGTCTGTGATTTTTTCTTCTATTTTTTCGGGATTAATATTATAAGTTTCTTTTTCTATATCAACATAAACCGGTTTTGCGTCACACCATTTTATTACATTTGGCAAAGCGACTGTTGTGAACGCTTGTAAAATAATTTCGTCATAATCTTTAATTTCAAGACACTTTAAAATCGCGTAAAGTCCTGATCTACCGCTATCAAAACTGATCGCCCATTTTGATCTTATATAATCGCAAAACTTTCTTTCTAATTTTCTTGAATTTTTTCCTTTTTGCAGTTTCCTCCAATTCCACGGCAAAAACAAATATTTACTCGCGATTAAAACATCCCAAATCGTATAATTGGGAGCAAGAGAAGAAGCGATTGGTTGGAAGATTTTAAATAAAGTTTTAGACATAAAGAATATAAAAAAATAAGATACAATAACCAAACAAACTCCAATAGTCAATAATCAAATTCCAAATCGTTTGATCATTGAGATTTGATTGTTGATTATTTTTTGGTTATTGTATCTTGTATTCTTGTATCTTATTATAGTAATCTTGGATAATTCTTCGCCACCGTTTCTTTTACTTCTTCCGGTTTTAAAATTCCAAACTCTGTGATAAAACCGGTTATAAATTCTGAAGGAATAATATCAAAAGCGAGATTAACTATGTCAAGATCTTTCGGAGCATCCTCCCAAACTTCATTACAAGATCTAATCTCAATAGGAATATCTAAAATATTGTAAATTCCCTTTTTGATTTTCAATAAACTCACTACGATATAAAGCGGAATTTTTTCGTGAAAAGCGGAAAGAGAAATCCCATAACTTCCTATTTTATTTATCGCCGCGCCATTTAAGGTGATCGCGTCTGAACCTAATAAAACCATGTCAATATCAAATTTCGGTCCGCTCTTATTGCTGATAACAAACGGCGCCGCGCTATCAATAATCATCGTAACATCTATCCTGCTATCAACCATTTTTTGGGCCGTTGTTCTTCCTAAGAAAACTGGTCTTGTTTCAGTGTTGAAAATTTTAAAATCCAAATTGTTATTCGCTAATCTTAAAATACCGCGAACGCCGGAAGAATGACAATGGGTAAGGATATTAAGCGACCTGCTTTTTTTGATCGATGCTTTCATTAGCTCCAATCCATTTTTTGTAAACTTTTCTTCATTTTTTTCTATAACATTTTTCAACTCGCTTGTTTTTTCTTTGAATATTTTTTTACAATCATCTACGCTTTTTACTTCCGGATCTTGAAGTTCAAAAATTATAAATCCCAAGATGTTTTGCG
>JAGLIN010000045.1 GCA_023142975.1 Candidatus Parcubacteria bacterium | reverse complement strand
TTATTAGGGTTTATGCAACAAAGCCTTTTTAAATTACAAATTCAAAATCTCAAATTCCAAATAAATTCAAAATTTAAATGTTCAAAATTCTAAACTGTTTTGAATTTTAGATTTGTAATTTATTTGTTATTTGTAATTTTGGATTTGGTATTTAATATTTTATTTCGCCAGATCCATTTCTCTAATATCCGCTAATCCTTTTTTCTCCGAAATTTCGGGATTGTATAAATTATAATAAAGCTCTATCAGTTCTTGCGTATTCAGCATCGTCATCCGTAATCCTGCTCCGCTTAAATTTTCTATAACATGATCAACCCTTTGCAATAACTGATCTTTATATTTTTCAAATGATTCTCTTCCAGACATAAGTTTAGCAGGATTAGTCGCCGCGCTGAATTTTGACATAATTCCTTCTCCTCTGGATTCTGAGGGCGCAAAGGGTACAACTACATAAAATGTTTTGCTCACAATATTAGCCATTTTAATAAGCCCTTGAATATATTCTATGTAACTGGAAGTTTGCATTCGCAAAAGTTCATTGCTCTGTTTCTTTTCTTGATCTTTGAGCGTGCGCAAATAATTATCTAAATTTAACTGCCTTGAATTTATTACTATTTGGACCGAAAAATCAATGGAGTTTAAAAATCCCTGAAAATGATAAATTATAGCGTCCTGTTCATCAATTGATTTCAGCGCGAAATTTATGGAAGAAACCATTAAGACAGCCTTCAGGCTCGTGTTTTTCATAACAACAACGCCGTCTTTTATTTCAGCAATTTCAAGATATTTTTGAGAACTCAGGCCTATTTTTTTTTGTTTTAAAGGAGTGGACATAGTTTTTAAAATTAAAGATTGAAAGTGAAAAATTATAAATAATGAATGATAATTTATTTTGCTAAAACAGGCTTGTAAATTCCAAATTATCCCAAAGTTCAAATTACTCCAAATCAAATCCAAATATCAAATGCTAAAACTATTTATTGTTTATCGCTTATTTTATCTTTGTCTTTCTTTTTAGAATTTAGAATGGAAGAAAAAATTAAAGTTAGTCCTTGGGTTTCTTTCCATAATTCTCGACATTCATCAGCTTTATCTGGAAGAGCTTTGGCAATCATTCGAAACCAATGCTTTGTCTCTTTTGATTCTTTTTTACAAATGGCAATCTTATGCTTAAAATCTTTTCCCGATTCTGCTCCGTCTGCTTCGCAATAATTTGCTCCTATACTTGTCCCTGATCTAATTACTTGTCTAAGCAATGGCGTACTTATATTATTTTGAGGTAAAAATTTGCAGAATTCAACTACATTTTCTCCAAGAATAACTGTCCTTTCTTCCAAATCATAAACTTTTTGAGTTTTGGAATTTGAATTTGAATTGGAATAATTTGACATAATTTGGATTTTGGAATTAAGAGCTTATTTAATTATTTGAACTTTGCCAAATAATAATGCTAATATTAACAATACACTTCATGTCACTTCCTAATCCCTTCCCTCGCCCTCGTCTTAACCTCATATGAAAGATTTACAGATGTGCTTGTGTCGAGAAGCCATGCCAGTTCTCTTATCCTGTTTCTGGAAACATCTTTTTCAACTATTTCTTTAGATGATTTTATTTTTTGCGTTGTTTTGAACATTCTGGCATCAGGCTCTCTTCTCCAAACATAAAGATGATTGGAAGTACCAAAATTCACTCTGTTCAGAATTAATCTAGGAATAGAAATTCCTTTTGGCTTCCAAAAAGCAAATGCTAAAGTTGTCGGAATGATAAACAGCGCCGCAATCGCAAAAAATATGAAATCAAAAACTGAAAAGATCAACATTGAAAGACCTCCGCCGACAATAAGACAAATGGTTTGTTTCCCCGTAAAAGGACCGACTATTTTGTCCTCTACATTTATAAATTGTGGAACACCGTATTGCATAGATTAATTTTGTAATTTTTAAATTTGTAATTTTGTAAATAATGTTTAAATGACCTAATTTTTAAACAAGCGTTTTAAATATCGTATTTAGAAATTAAAAATTATAATTTATTTTAAAAATTTAAAAATTACAAAATTTAAAAATTCTATTCTCCCGTTTCCGAAAAGTCTATCTTCTTCCTCCTCGTCGAATAAGCCAGCACTATTCCTTCATCAAGTGATTTTAAAATCAAATTCAATTGCTTCCGTTCTTCATCGTTCATTGTTCTTGTATTTTTATCGTGATAAACATATTTAACACGGTCAATATTTGAATGTTCAAAATGCCCCATTTTTTCCAAATAATCGCTTATCCAATATTTCACCAGCGGCTTCATCGGCACGGGCATCTCTTTCAATATTATCGCTTTCTGGCTCCCAATCTGTTGTTCGCCGACTTCCGGAAATTTCTTTATTAAATCTTTAATTGGTTCTTTAATAATCGTATCTTCCATCCTTCTTTTTTCTTCTTCCTCTTTTTGCTTCTGCATTTCCTCCATTTCCTCATCCCTCTTCAGCATCTGTTTACTTGTTTTCTTCGGCTTCATCTTCGGAATCTTTCCGCCAAGTTTTAATATCTCGTCTTCTATGCCTGGGAAATAGTCTTTGATTGGATAAAAGATTTCGGTAAGAATAATAAGAGTTATTTCTTTTGCAGTTTCATTATTAAGATTTAATTCTTTTTTGAGGGAAGAAAAAAGGTCTTCGATTCTTATGTCTTTCAAGACTATTAAGCCGATAAGATTAGTTATTGCGTCAATATTTTCTTGCTCTAAATTATATGTCTCTCTAATTTTTATTATCGCATCTGTCGCGTAATCCTCATTCAAACCATCCCACACAAAATCAGGGGTCTTCTTTCTAATTCTATCTAAAATTTCTATTTGCATAATTTTCATTTAAGAGTTGGGGTGTTGAACGAGCCACAGCGGAGTTCAACTAAAGCATCGCTAAGCTCCCGCTTTCAAGTAGAACTTCGCTGTGGCTCGTTCTACGCTTCATATTCTAATATTACTCCTCCTCTTTCCTATTGACTTTACCTTGTCCTTTCATCCCTGACTTAATTTTTCCTAGCACTTCTGATATCGTAGCTATCTCAATAGCTTGTTCCTTATGATCTTCTTTGGCTTGAGCTTTTTCAAGCGCTGTTTCTGCCGCGGAAATTCCCGCTCCGAAAATAGGAGCAATTGCGTTTTCACCCTTATTTTCCCTAAATTTATTAAAGCTTTTTTTCACATCTTTAAGACTCTTTTCTACATCTTTTACATTAATTCCTTCTTCAACAAGTTTAGCGATTTCTTTAGGATTTATTAATTTTCCAAGATCAACTATCGGTTCTTGAGAAGAGTCAACTGCAATATTATTTGTAATCTCTTGCTTCATATTATTGCTCATCCCCCTCATAGCCTTTTTAATCTGATCAGCTCTTTCCTTGCTCATACTTGTTGGGTTAAAAGTTATTTCGCTCTTAACAACAGAGCTTTTCAAACCACCTTTCGATACACTTTCTTTTACTTCTATAATTTTTTCTTTATCTTCTTTTATTTTCCACTGCTTTGAAGCACTCTCGATTTTTGTCTGCTCTTCTGCTTCTTCGCTTTGCGGTTTGGTTTCTGCTTTTTCAGTTGACGGTGTTTCTGTTGGCGTTTTACTGAGATCTACATAATTTTTATCAGACTTCATCTTTGTTATTTTCTTCTCTGTTCTTATCGCTGGCTCTTCATTTTGACCTGCTACTTTTTTGACTTGTTCAGAAACCGCTCCTTGAAACACTTTGCTTCCTGCAATTGAGCTAGCCGCTTTCAAAGCAATTTTTGTTTTCCCCGAAGCGTTTTCTGCAGCTTCATTAAATGCTTTACTAGTTCTATTACCGGCTACTCCTGCAACCTCATCAGCGTTTCTTGATACAACTGATTTTACTCCTCCTTTTAATTTTCCAGCCTCTTCTCTTAGTATTTGGTTGTTGGTAAGACTCGGATCAGCATCTTTTCTTTCAGCTATTTTTACTCCTTTTTCGAGTATAGGAATAGCAACAGTGCTAACCGTTCTTGCTGGTGGATAAAACCTTGCAACTTTTAATGCCGCTATTTCTGCTTTACCTATTGGAACTGATGCTTTGTTCATTCCTCTTGCAACTGGATCTATAACTTTTTTCTTCACATTTCCTGGAGATGTTTTTTTCGCATACTCTTTATATGAATCCACAGCTTTTTTTACTCCTGTTTTTTCATCTTGTGGTTTAGTTTCCGCTTTTTTATCTGTTGTTGTTTTAGATTTCGCGCCACCTGTCAAACCCACCGAAGCTGATTCATCTTTCCAAAAAGACCGACGGGGTTTATTAGTATCTGCGTCATCTATAATCGCCGCTCTTGATCCTCTGTCTTTCTTCACTTTTCCGCCGCTTTCTTTCTCTCTCTTTGTTTTTTTAGGAATAGCGCTTGTTAAATTTGCTTCACCGCTTTCATCCCCCAAAAAGCTTTTCTTATTTTTTTTACTACTTTCTCCGCTGCCCGATCCTCTTGACCCTCCTCCACCTGCTTTTTCTTTCATCTTTTCTTTCCATCTTTCCCCTGGCTCTTCTGTCTTTGTTCCGCCTTCTCCACCACCCGATCCCTTATCTGGACTTGGACTTATTGGCTTGTTCTTTTCTCGTTCATTATACCTTTTGGGATCATATTTTTCCATAGACGCATAAATCCTTCTAACCGTCTTATATTCACCCGCCTTGTTAAGTCCAGTAATTTGCTTATCCGTAGCGCTATATCCGTAATCATCAATATCTTTTGAAGACATCTTAGCAACATCTCTGTGATCAAATTCGGGGAACGCTTCTTTAATTTTTTCTGCTGCGTCATCTCCGCCCCAAGCGAAAGCTTCGTCCAGTTCCTTGCCGAGTTTGACGATGTCGGAACTAAGATCCACATTATCTTCTTCAGCTTCTTTTAATTCTTCGCCTTCTAATTTTCCTAATTCTTCAGCTGTCTTTATATTTTTAAGATTTCCCTCCGCCATTGCAGCTCTTTGCATTGGACTCATTCTATTCATATCGCTCTTTCTCTGTTCGCCTTTAACAACTTCTCTATACGCTTTTGCTGTCGGTTCTTCATTAGTATCTTGTAATTTATGTGTTTCTCCTTTCTCTACTAAATCATTTACGAGTTCTTTTCTTATTTCTAAATCCGCTTCTATTTCAGCTTCTTTTCTGGTATAATTTTTTCCAGTCGTTTCATTTCTAGTTCCCTCTAAATCATTCGCTCTGCTTTTTATCTTTTTCTTATTTTCAGTTGTCTCCACCGCTAAAGACAAACTTCTATCCGTAAGTTTTTCCAAATCATTTCCGCTGAGAGTTCTTGCAATTTCTGGCATAAATCTTTTAACATCTTCAGAATATTTTTTGTCTCCCATCTTCTTTTGAGCAACAACTTCTTCCGCGTATATGGCCCTATCTTCTGTTGTTGCCGATGATTTATTGGCTTTTTCCTTTAACATATCGAGATTTCTATTCCCCTCTGTTCCAAACTCTAATCTTATTTCCTTCATATTTTCTTCTTTTTTCTTCTCTGTTTTCGCTTGTCCTTTAAGCACTTCCCCCATTCCTAATCCACCAGGAACTTTCAATAAAATATCTTCCTTTTTCTTTCTTCCCCAATCAGATATTCTCCTGCCTGTTCTTCTGTCAATTCCTCCCCCGACTTTCTTCCCAGCCCCTCCCGCCAACTTAGCTCCGGCGACAACTCCAATTCCAATCTTCCCCAACCCTGCCGCGCCGCCGATGAATTTGCTGGCGCCAGCGACGCCTAATTTTTGGGTTACGGGAATTGCCGCCATCAGCATTCCCATTGCGACTACATGTGGAATTAATTTTGCAATTATATAAGTTAATGGAGCTATGTCGTCTGGTTCAGGAACAGTAGAATTAAATGTCTCCATTGATTGCGCCATTTTTCCAGATAGGAAAATAAAAAATAGAAAAACAGGACCAAAGATGGCGTGACTTACTAAACTCTGCCACCATTGCGAAGTATAAGTCCTCATTCCTGGCAAAATTATGCTGAAAAAAGCAAAAGGGGAAATTATAACAAGAATCACAAAAACTATGATTCGAACTATCAAGAATAGCGCCAGCATAATATATAAAAGACCAAGAACAGCAGAATAAGCGACCGCAAACATAATGCCAACTACATCCGACATTAAATACGCTTCCGAAGGCGGCGGCTTATGCCATCCATATTCATTGTGGAAATAATCAACAATTGTAGTCAGCGGACTGCCAGCCTCAGAAAATCCTCCCGCTCCCATCCATGCTTTTATTTCAAACATAAAGACCTGCCCAAAATCAATAACCATCATCGCGATAGTCGCGCTGAAATTTATTAAAAAGAGAGAAATTATAAGCTTAGGAAGCAAACTTTTAGCATTATACGCCTGAATTCGCAAAATTGTAGAAAATGCTATAACTAAAAGAAATAAAATAAAAAATGTATTGCAAGCGTCCCTCACAGTTGTCCAGCCAATACTAACCGCCGAAGTTGGATCGTTCATATTAAGAACGCTTGCATAAATATCTTGATCAAGAAAGACATCAACCAACCATGAACCAAAATAAACCAAAATCGTTGTAACATATAGAGCTAAGCCTATTATCCGATACGCAAGCCAATAAATAAATGTCATAAATTCGCTATCTCCCTTTAATAATTTGGCGATAAAATCTGTAATTATACTAAAAATATCAAAAGAGATAATATCTAATGCTTTTGCTTCCTCCAATGGAATAAATACAGCGGTCACAATAAGTAGCAACAAAAACACCGCGGGAAGATTTTTAAAAACACCTTTTGATTTCAAGTTCATATTTTTGTTTTAAAATAGTTATTTTGATCTATTTTTAATCTATTTTACAACTGTCATTCCCGTGGAGACGGGAATCCAGTAAGTCTCAGCAAATAATATCTTTCGTATAATTTAGATAGAATGAGAAAAATTAAATCTTGAGTATATTATAGCACAAAAACATAAAAACATACAAACATAAAAATAACATTTACTTTACAAATTCTTTTTTTATTCCCAAATCTATGCTAAACTATTTCTATGACAAAAAAAGAAATTCCAAAAGCGTATCATCCTCAGGAAGTTGAGGATGCTGTTTATAAAAAATGGGAAGAGTCTGGAAAGTTTAATCCAGATAATTTAGAATTGCCAGAAAACGCTGAGAGATTTTCAATTTCCATGCCGCCGCCGAACGCGACGGGGGTTTTGCATTTGGGGCATGCTTCTTTTCTAACGCATCAGGATTTAATGATCCGCTATAATAGAATGAAACAAAAAAATACCTTATGGCTTCCAGGAACGGATCACGCTTCAATCGCGACCCAAACGAAAGTTGAAAAAATTATCGCGAAAGAAGGGAAAACAAAATATGATTTGGGTCGGAAAAAGTTTTTAGAACGAGTAAACGAATATGTAGAAAATTCTCAAAATACAATCAAAAATCAGACTCGGAGAATGGGATCGTCTTGCAATTGGTCGCGGGAAAGATATACGCTTGATAGCGGTTTATCGCGCGCTGTGAAAGAAGTTTTCGCAAAGATGTATAATGATGAGCTTATTTATCGCGGGGACAGAATCGTCAACTGGTGTCCGCGATGCGAGTCAACTTTGGCGGATGATGAAGTTGAACACAAAGATCAAAAAGCGAAATTATATTATTTTAAATACGATAAAAACTTTCCGATTACGATTGCGACAACAAGACCAGAAACAAAATTAGGCGATACGGCGGTGGCAGTTAATCCAAAAGATGAAAGATATCAGAAATATATCGGCAAAGTTTATGAAATAAATTTAGGGAACGGCAAACATAAAATTAAAATTATTTCTGACAGAGAAGTTGAGATGAATTTTGGAACGGGCGCGCTTGGCGTTACTCCCGCGCACAGTATGACTGACTGGGAAATGGCGGAAAAAAATGATTTGGAAAAAATCAAAATCATCGGCGAAGATGGAAAGATGAATAATAATGCAGGAAAAGATTATGAAGGATTAACAGTTTTAGAAGCGCGAGAAAAAATAGTGGAATATTTTGAAAAAAATAATTTAATTGAGAAAGTTGAAGAAGTTGATCAAAGTTTAAGCATTTGCTATCGCTGTGATACTCCAATTGAACCCTTGCCATCAAAGCAATGGTTTGTTGCAGTTGATAAGAAAATTACAATTAAAGGAAACAAATATTTTCAAAATAAATCTTTGAAAGAGGTTGCCTTAGGGGTTGTGAAAAATAAAGAAATAAAAATAATTCCCGAGAGATTTGAAAAGACTTATTTTAATTGGATGGAAAATTTGCATGATTGGTGTATTTCTCGGCAATTGTGGTTTGGACATCAAATTCCCGCATGGTTTAAAACAAAAGTGGGAAGTGAAATGGAAGCAGTACATTTCAGTGAAGATGTATTATTGAAAAAACTTGGCTTAAAAGATAGAGCAGAGTTTGATAATTTTTCAAATAATATACTTTTTAACGAGGATTCCGATATAAGTTGGGCAGGAGAAGATCCTGTTGAACTGTATCAAAAATATATAATAATTCTTAAAGATAAAGGATTAATAGATAATTCATGGATTGAAGAAAATAGGATTGAAAGACAAACCATTAAAAGTGAGTGTTTTGTTGGAGAAAATCCGCCTGAAAAAATTGGTTGGATTCAAGACCCTGATACTCTCGACACTTGGTTCTCTTCTGGTCTCTGGACTTTTTCAACTTTATTAAATCAAGATCACGAGAAATATAAAACATTTGAAGATTGGGTTGAGAATAGCCCAGACTTAAAAAAATTCCATCCAACCTCGGTTATGGAAACAGGTTATGATATTTTGTTTTTTTGGGTAGCGAGAATGATCCTAATGACAACTTATACTTTAGGCGAAGTACCGTTTGAAAATGTTTATCTTCATGGAATGGTGCGGGATAAACAAGGAAAGAAAATGAGCAAGTCTCTTGGAAATGGAATTGATCCGATTGAGATGATTGAAAAATACGGAACGGACGCTTTAAGGCTTAGTATAATCATCGGGTCCAGTCCAGGGAATGACATAAAAATGTATGAAGAAAAAATTGAGGGTTATCGGAATTTTGTGAATAAGTTATGGAATGTAAGTCGTTATATAACAATGAATCAAGAATCAAGAAATAAGAATCAAGAAATTGATTACGATAATTTAACTTTGGCGGATAAGTGGATTTTAGAGAATCTAAATAATTTAATCAAAGAAGCTACAGACGATTTAGATAATTATAGATTTTCGCAGGCGGGAGAAAAAATAAAAGAATTTACCTGGAATGATTTTGCTGATTGGTATTTAGAAATTTCAAAGATTGAAAAAGATAAAGATGAAATTTTGATTTATATTTTAAAGCGGCTTTTAATTTTAGCGCATCCGTTTGTTCCGTTTGTGACAGAAGAAATTTGGAAGAACATAGGCACTGAAAATTTATTGATTACAGAAAAATGGTCAAGTTGTAGAGACGGCGATTTATCGCGTCTCTCGCGTGGCAAAGACGCGATAAATCGCCGTCTCTACGACACCAATGCGATAAATCAAGACGCGCGAGACGCGATGAATCTAGACCGAGACGCGATGAATCGCGTCTCTACAGAAAACGATTTTGAAATAATTCAAGACATCGTTAAATCAATTCGCAACGCGCGCGCGGAATACAAAATTGAACCATCTCAGAAAATAGAAGCTGTTATTTATGCTGGAAACAAAAAAGAATTTATTAAATCACAAGCGCACTTAATTAAAAATCTTAGAACTGGAATTGATAAATTAGAGATAAAAGAAAAAGGTGAGAAGATCAAAGATGCGGTTTATGTTGTTGTTAATGATATTGAAATTTATTTAATAGGAATAATTGACAAAGAAAAAGAAAGAAAGAATTTAGAGAAAGAAATTGCTGATCTTGAAAAATACACAACAGGCATCAGAGCAAAGCTTAGTAATGATGATTTTATTGCCAACGCGCCAATTACAATTGTTGAAAAAGAAAGAAAGAAATTTATGGAAGGCGAAGAAAAAGCAGAGAAACTTGAGGAAAAATTAAAATCATTATTAAATTAAAAAGTAATCCTTGTTGTAATTCTTAAAAATGGTATAATAATTACATTGTTAAATTGTTACATTGTTGAATTATTATGCTTAGCACAATAATTAAATGTAAAAACAATTTAACAATTTAACAATTTAACAATTTAAAATTATGACAAAACAAAAAACATCCTTCTTGGATAAAATTACAGGAAACCAGGAAGACAAAGAAAATAAAGAGAGAGAGATTGAAATTGAAAATGATAACGAAGAAATTTATAGCGACGAGAATGATATTGACAACAATGAAAATAAAAAAAGTGACGAAGATAAAAAAGACAAAAGCAACGAAGAGTGGATCAACGACAAAGAGAGTAGTAAAGAAGAAGGCCAGTTGACAATTGATGTTTATCAAACAGAAAATTTAATAATCATAAAATCAATTATCGGCGGCGTCCGACCTGAAAATTTAGATATTTCAATTACCGTTGATATGATTACAATAAAAGGCACAAGAATAAATCCAGACAAAATAAAACCTGATGACTATTATTATCAAGAATGTTTTTGGGGTTGTTTTTCCAGATCAATTATTCTCCCTTGTGATGTGAAAGCGGAAAAAGTAGAAGCAACAATGAAAAATGGCATTCTTACAGTCAAGCTTCCAAAGATAGAAAAAGATTCTTCAATGAAAATTAAAGTGAAAGAAGAAGAATAGGTACCTGCGAAATTCTTATTTTATTTTTAATTTTTAGAAAATTACTCTGCTATTGTTACATTGTTATATTGTCAAATTGTTGTGCATAGCATAGCAATTCTGTAGTTGTAATATAACGATATGATTGTAAATATGTGCTGTGCATAACAATATAACGATGCAACAGTTTAACAATTTAATTATGGATTTATTTAAAAAAAAACCTTGTAGTTTTTTAGGAATTGATATAGGAACCACAGGAATAAGAATGGTTCAGCTTAAGATAGACAACAAAGAGATAGAACTGGAAAATTACGCTCATACTGAAACGAAAGAATATATGGAGATTTTAAGCAACGGAAGAAAAACAGCAGATGTGAAAATGTCAAATACTGAAATATTAAACGATCTCTTAAAAATTATAAAAGAAGCGGGAATAACGGCTCGCAAAACGGCCATTTCAATTCCGATATCATCTGCTTTCTCGTCTGCTATGACACTACCAGATATTCCAGAAAATGAAATTAACGAAGCTGTTAATTACGAAGCTAGACAACAAATACCATTACCGATAAACGAAGTTATTTTCGGTTGGAGCATCATAAACAAAGGAGAAGGAGAAAAGAAGAGTGATGACAAAAACCAAAAGCAGATCAAAAAAATAAATGTATTGTTAATTGCCATACCAAAAGAAATAACAGAACAATATACCGACATTATTAAAAAAACAAATTTGAAATTAATCGCCTTAGAAACGGAATCGTTTTCATTGGCAAGATCTTTAGCCAAAGACAATAAAGGACCCTCTATGATTGTTGACATCGGCAATAAAACAACAAGTATAATAATTGTGGAAAATGGTTCCGTTTCAGAAAGCCATAGCATTCCAGGATCTGGAGGCGAAGAAATAACTAAAATGATAAGTCATGGATTTAATATTGACTTTAATAGAGCAGAAGCGTTAAAAAGAGACGTCGGTTTAACATTTAACGGTCCTAAAAAAAGAGTTTCTGAAATTGCTTTGCCTATTATAGGCATAATCATCTCAGAAATTGAGAAGGCGAATGATTCTTATTTCAATAAAAACAAAACGCGTATTAAAAAAATAATTATTTCCGGAAGTTCGGCAAGTTTACCGGGATTGATTGAATATCTTTCTAAAAAATTAAATACTGAGGTGGAAATAGCCAATCCATGGAAAAATATTACTTATGATAGAGCCTTATCTAAAGAATTAAAAAAAATATCTACGAGTTTTTCTGTTGCCGTCGGCTTAGCTATGAGAGGACTTGAAAAGTAGGTCATTAAATTGTCAAATCATTATATTGCTAAATTGTTATGCATAGCACATATTCACAATTATGCTGTTATATTGCAATTGTTAAATTGCTATGCTATGCATAACAATTTAACAGTTTGACAATATAACAATATAATAATATGAACAGCAAAAACCTCAAAAAAGCTTACGAATATTTGATTTCCAATAATGTAGCGCCTAAAGACATAATAAACAGCGCGTTTGAAAAATCAGAAAAGGATAGGCTGGATATTTTTAATGTTTTGATTGACAAAAAAGAAGTTCCTGAGGAAGATTTAACAAAAATCAAAGCAGACTTTTTGGGAGTTCCATATATTAAATTGAAGGATGATTCTATTAGCAGTCAAGTTTTAAAAGAGATTCCGGAAAAAGCAGTGCTATTTTACAAATTTGTGCCATTTGAAAAAAACGATGAGACAGTTAAAGTTGCCATGATTGATCCGAATAACACAGAAGCGTTGGACGCTTTAAAATTTATTTCTATAAAACACAAAGTTAACACGGAAATATATTTGATATCCAGAAGCGGATTTTATAACATTATAAAACAGTATAAAAAAATAGATGATGAATTAAAAACTGTTCTTCAAAGTGTTGACCGGCAAATTATTGATAAAGAAGAAAGTTTAAAGAAAGGGAAAAAAAAGAAAAAAGGCAAAAATATAAAAAAGGCTATTGAAGAAGCGCCTGTAAGCAGAATTGTGGATATTGTGCTCACTCATGCGATAGAAGGAAAAGCAAGCGACATTCATATTGAACCAAATGAAAATGAATTGAGAGTTAGATATAGATTAGACGGAGTTTTGCACAATAGCTTAGTTCTTCCAAAAAAAATTACTCCAGCAGTCACTTCTCGAATAAAAATACTTGCTGATTTAAAAATAGACGAAACAAGAAAACCGCAAGATGGAAGATTTAGATTTGATCTTTCAAAGGGAAACAACTTAGACAAAAGTGTTGACTTGCGTGTTTCTACTTTTCCGACTGTCAATGGAGAGAAGGTGGTAATGAGAATTTTAGACACATCCTCAGATATTAGCACCTTGGAAAATTTGGGTATCTGGAGAAAAGGATTACAGACAATTAACGACAACATAAATAAACCTTTTGGAATTATCCTTGTAACTGGACCAACTGGATCAGGAAAATCAACGACTCTCTATGCTATGATGAAAATATTGAACAAAGAAGGAGTAAACATTGTAACATTAGAAGACCCTGTGGAATATTTTATGGTTGGAGTAAACCAAAGTCAAATACGATCAGAGATAGGATACACTTTCTCTTCGGGATTAAGATCTATATTGCGTCAAGATCCAGACATTATAATGGTAGGAGAAATAAGAGATAAAGAAACAGCCGAATTAGCGACACATGCCGCTTTAACAGGACATTTAGTTCTATCAACATTGCACACAAATAACGCAATCGGCGTTATACCGCGTCTTATTGATATGGGAGTTGAACCGTTTTTAATATCATCTTCTTTAAACATAGCAATAGCGCAACGCTTAGTTAAAAAAATATGTAGTTATTGCAAAGAAGAAATAGCGGCTTCGCTCTCTATGGAAAAAATTATCAGGAAAGAGCTTGAAAGTGTCCCGGATGATCAAAAGAAAGATATTGACATAAAAAACAATTTCAAACTTTTTCATGGAAAAGGATGCAAAGAATGTAAACAATCTGGATTCTCAGGAAGAATAGGAGTTTATGAAGTTCTCTTAATGACGCCAGAATTAGAATCTGTAATGTCTTCTAATATTTCAGATACTGAAATATCAAAAGAGGCAAAAAGACAAGGAATGATAACGATGAAACAAGATGGAATAATAAAAGCCCTATTTGGAATAACAACTATAGAAGAGGTTTTAAGAGTTACGGAAGAATAGAATTAAATGGCTAAATTATTATATTGTCAAATTGTTGTACATAGCATAGCAACTCAATAATTGTGATATAATAATATGATTATGAATATGTGCCATACATAACAATATAGCAATATAGCAATTTAACAATATAACAATATAATTATGAGTAAAGATAAAAAAGCATCAGTTTTAATAATAGAGGATGATTCTTACATATCCGACATGTACAGAATAAAATTGGAATCAGAAGATTTTGAAGTTGCGACTGCGAAAGATGGGATAGTTGGAATTAAGATGTTAGAAAAGCAAAAACCAGATATAGTTCTTCTGGATGTCGTTATGCCAAAAATAGACGGATTCAGCATTTTAAAAACAATTAAAAGAAATCTGGAACTAAAAAAAATTCCCATAGTGCTTTTAACTAATTTGAGTCAGAAAGAAAATGTGGAGAAAGGATTTGAATTGGGAGCTGATAGTTATATAATTAAAGCTCACTTCACGCCATCAGAAGTTGTTGAAAAAATTAAAGAAATCTTAGAGAAAAAATAATAATTTATAAAATGATTATTTATTTTATTTTTGTTTGATTTTAATTCTATTTTTTTATCTTAAAATTATGAATAGCATAAATGCTAAACAAGAACTAGACGATTTGTTAACTAGCACAGCACAAGAAAACGCGTCCGATTTGCACTTGTCAGTTGGACGATATCCAACACTTAGAATTGACGGGAGATTAATTCCGTTAGTTAACAAAGAGATTTTAACCCCACAAAAAACAGAATCCCTTGTTAGCGCGCTTTTAACAAAGGAACAGCAAGAAAGATTTATAGAAAATAAAGAGCTTGATATTTCATATGAGTTCGGAAGAAAAACAAGATTCAGAGTAAATGTCTTTTTTCAAAGGGGATTTATGAGTGTTTCTTTTCGACTTATTCCCTCTACGATAAAGACACTTGAACAACTTGGCATTCCAGATTCGGTTTATAATTTTATAGAACCGTCACAAGGTTTTGTGCTTGTTGTTGGTCCTTCTGGACACGGAAAATCAACTACTTTAGCGGCTCTTGTTGAAAGAATAAATAATCAAAAAAACGCGCATATCGTGACAGTTGAAGATCCAATTGAACATGTCTACACTCAGAACAGATGTATTATTAACCAGAGAGAAGTTGGTATTGACACAAAATCGTTTAACAACGCTCTTCGCTCTATTTTTAGAGAGGATGCTGATGTTATTCTAATTGGAGAAATGAGAGATTGGGAAACAATGAGCACTGCCATTACCGCGGCAGAAACCGGACACCTTGTTCTTGCCACTCTGCATACAAATAGCACAGCTCAGACTATAGATAGAATTATTGACAGTTTTCCTGTTGGACAGCAAAATCAAGTAAGATCCCAATTGGCAGGAAATCTTTTAGGCATATTATCACAACGGCTTATTCCGCATATAGACGGAGGCAGAATCCCGGCAGTAGAAATAATGACTTCCAATTCCGCAGTCAAAAACCTGATCAGAGAAAATAAAACTCACCAGCTTGATCTCGTCATCAACACCAGCGCTGACGAAGGAATGATATCTTTAAATAACTCGCTCGCAGATTTAGTAAAAAATAAAAAGATAACTTTAGAAAGCGCCAAGACTTATTCAACTAATGCAAACGATTTGAAGATGTTGATGAAGAGATAGATGTTGTTTTAACAAAATTGCGCAAAGAAACGAAAAGTGTTATAATCGCTGTGTAGAAATAAACAAAAACGATGAAAAACAATTTAACAGTTGAGAATTCAAAAAAAACGAAAAGTTTTACAAAAAATAACTTAATCAAAAATAAGAAGGGAGGTGAAATTAATGTTGAAAATAAATAAGAAAGGTTTTACTTTGATTGAGCTTTTAGTCGTTATCGCAATTATCGGTATTTTGGCTTCAATTGTTTTATCAAGTCTAAGCAACGCCAGAAGAAACGCTAAAATTTCAGCCTTCAAAGCCGAATCAGCTGGCGCGATTGCGGGAATAGTTATAGATTGCGACGCGAATGATGCTCCAACAGAACCATCTACTACTGGCAATACTACATGGCCCGCTGGATTTACAACTGAAGATTGCGGCTCTTCGGGAGCTGGAACATTTGCAATAACCGCTACTGCTATAGTTGACAGTGGTTGTACGGGCGTAGTAACTGAATCAGGAGTAACCTTTGATGGCTGTTAGACAAAATTTTTATGGATCTATAAAAATTCAAAATGAGTTTAAAAAAACAGATAGAATTTTCTATCTGTTTTTATTATTTTTTAAATCTGTTATAATGATTATAGAAATTTGTTTTTAACATAATAAAAATGTGTAAAAAAAATGGATTTACACTAATAGAGCTTTTAGTCGTCATTGCTATTATCGGTGTTTTGGCGAGCATCGTTCTATTTAATATAGGAGACGCGAGACGACTTGCGAGAGACGCGGTAATTAGAGCTGAGATAAATAGCGCTTCAAAAAGAGCAGAGATTTTTTATTATGAATATGGAGACTATGACCAGTTGTGCGATGAACCAGAATTTGTCGGAAACGGCGCTGTTATAAAAGCAATTACGGACAACGGCGGAACTTTTGTTTGCGGCGACGGCGCAAATGGTTTTTGTATCTCTTCAACGCTTAATATGGGTGGCAGTGTTTGCGCGGACAAAATTGGCAGACTTAAAGAAGGAACTGTCTGTTCTGGCGCAAGTGATATCGCCTGTCCTTAAATACTTTAAAAATAAAGATGCGCTTCAAAAAAATTAAATTTCCAGATGATTTTTCAATTTTATTTTTAATATTTTTAATAGGAAGTTTTTATATAAGAATAAAAAGCGGCTTAATGCCCTTTGACGGTTTCAATATTGATGAAAATCTTTGGATTAAGCGTTCTTACAATTATATTAATTTCATAAAAGATTTGGACTTTACAAGCGCGCTGCAAACTATTCACCCAGGAATAACAATTATGTCCATTTCTGGACTTTTTGTTTACATCGCCAATTATTTTATAGGAAGCTCTTTTGATTTAAATAACCCGGAAACCATAGGAATATATAAGACCGCTTTTAATATTCCTATTATCTTACTCATTTCTGGATTTTTCTTTTCTTTTTATTATATTTTAAGAAAATTAAATTTTAATAGAATCCTGGCATTTTTAATTCTAATGGTTTTTTCAACAGAAACTTTTTTTATGTTAGAATCAACGCCTGTAGATAAATTCGCCGCGATTTCAATTATACTAAGCTTGTCGTTCCTACTTGTCTATGTTAATAATAATTTTAATTCAAAAAAATATTTAATTTTATCGTCTTTTTTCGCAGGATTTGGAATATTAAGTAAAATGTCAGCATTGTTGATAGTTCCATTTGATTTGCTCGTCCTTTTATATTTTATATCGCTAAACAACGAAAGGTATATAGGAGTTATAAAAGATTCTATTTTATATCTAACAGTTCTTTTGTTGTCTATTGTTTTTATATTTCCAGGATTTGCGATTAATCCTCTTGCAAGCATTAACGCAATATTTGAAAATGGAAACAGTTCTTTAGTTGTTGTTTCCGGCAAACAAAATCCTTATCTTTATTATGAAGAAATAATTTTCTATTTTAGTTTCTTTAAAAATGGGGCTTACAATATATTTACAACGGGATTATCTTTGTTCTTTTTAGCTTTTGTCGCCATAAAAATGTTTTATAACGGAATAAGATTAAACTTCAGCAAAGAAAACTTGTTTTATAAAAATATATTAATATTATTTACCTTCGCTTTTATCTACTTCTTTTATGTTCCCATTTTTACTTTATTTCCTTTTTATAGATATATCTTGCCATCATTTTTAATTTTAGACATAGGAATAGCTATCGGTTTATACAAAATAATGTTATGGTACAGAAACAAGTGCAAAAAAAGTGAAAACATTAATACTACAGCCCTAAAGCTCGCTATCGTTTTTTATGTTTTTCAATTTTTGCATCTAACAGTAATTATCAGCGGACTGTGATCAAACAAACCTAAAATAAAAAATATTTAACAAATCAAATGCTTATATTGTACAACATAATAATTTTTGTCTTCGGCCTGATTGTTGGCAGTTTTTTGAATGTAGTTATTTTTCGCTTGGAAAACGGAGGAAAAATAGTAGATGACAGATCAAAGTGTTTGCATTGTAAACATATTTTAGAATGGTATGATTTAATTCCAATTTTAAGCTTTATATTTTTAAAAGGCAAATGCCGATATTGCAAGCGTTCTATTTCTATTCAATATCCATTGATAGAATTATTAACAGGGGTATTATTTGTTCTAATTTTCAATTTTCAATTTTCAATTTTCAATGAATTTTCAATTTTCAATTTTCAATTTCTATCTTTGCTATTTTGGCTTTACATTACCGCTATTTTCATCGTTATTTTTGCCTACGACTTAAAACATTACATCATTCCAGACAAAATAATTTATCCAGCGATAGCTATAACTTCCGTCTATAAATTATTTGAAATTTTGAGATTTGGTCATTGGGATTTGATTGGAAATCGGAAATTGGAAATTGGAAATTTAATAACTGCCTTTAATCCGTTTATTGCAGCCATTCTCGCTAGCACTTTCTTTTTAAGCATCGTGCTTTTTACCCGCGGAAAGGGTATGGGCGGAGGAGATGTTAAATTAGCATTTTTGATGGGACTGCTTCTTGGCTGGCCTATTATTTTGTTATCTTTATTTTCATCTTTTATTCTTGGTTCTTTTGTCGGAATATGCTTAATATTAATCGGCAAGAAAAAAATGGGCAGTATGATTCCGTTCGGACCATTCTTGATTATTGGAACTTTTGTGGGGTTATTTTGGGGAGAAAGAATTGTTAAATGGTATCTAGACATAATTATTTATTAATGAATTAGTGAATTGAATTATTACTATAAACACAATCAACTTTTTAATATGAAAAAATCTCAAACAGAACAACGCGTTATTAAACTTAAAAAAGAGATAAACCATCATCGCTATCTTTATCATGTCTTAGATAAACAGGAAATTTCTGACGCGGCGTTGGATTCGTTAAAAAACGAACTCTATAGACTTGAGCAAAAATATCCCGAATTCGTAACTCCAGACTCTCCGACCCAAAGAGTAGGCGGAAAACCGTTAGATAGATTTAAAAAAATAAAACATAAAGTCACGCAGTGGTCTTTTAACGATGCCTTTGAAAAAAAAGAAATTGCTGATTTTGAAAAAAGAGTTAAAAAAATACTTATTGAAAAAGAAGAAAATAAAGATATTGCTTTAGACTATACCTGTGAACTTAAAATTGACGGGCTGCATATTGTTTTAACTTATGAAAAAGGGATTTTAAAAACTGGAGCAACGAGAGGGGACGGTAAAATTGGAGAAAATGTAACGCAGAATTTGAAGACCATAGAAAGCATTCCGCTTAAAATAGAAAAAAAAATAGACGCTGTTGTTGAGGGAGAAGTTTTTATGCCAAAAACAGTTTTTGAAAAGTTAAATAAAGAAAGGAAAAGAAATAACGAACCGCTTTTTGCAAATCCCCGAAACGCCGCCGCGGGAGCAATAAGACAGCTTGATTCAAAAATTGTCAAAGAAAGAAAATTGGATTGTTTTATTTATGATTTGTCGTGGATAGATATCTCCCTCCTTGAAAAAGGGGGCAGGGGGGATTTTTTAGAATTACCAAAAACCCAAAACGAAGAATTAAACCTGCTTAAGAATTTAGGATTTAAAGTTAATAAATTTTATAAACATTGCAAAAATATAAGCGAGATTTTTGAATTTTATGACTATTGGCAAAAGAATAAAGATAAGGAGAACTATTGGATAGATGGAATTGTTGTAAAAGTTAACAGGCGCGACTGGCAGGATAAAATCGGCTATACGGGCAAAGCTCCTCGCTGGGCAATCGCTTATAAATTTCCAGCCGAACAAACAACAACGATTGTTGAAGATATAAAAATCCAAATAGGAAGAACTGGAGCGCTAACACCAGTAGCTTATTTAAAGCCAGTAAAAGTCGCTGGATCAACAGTTTCAAAGGCGACTTTACATAATAAGGACGAAATAGATCGGCTTGATGTTAGAATTGGCGATACTGTAATTATTCAAAAGGCGGGGGATATAATCCCAGAAGTTGTTGATGTCATTAAAGGCTTAAGAACGGGAAAAGAAAAGGAATTCACAATGCCGAAAAAATGTCCGCATTGCGAAACAAAAATTATAAAGCCAGAAGGAGAGGTTGCTATGTATTGTCCAAATAAAAATTGTTTCGCTGTTGGACTTAGAAAGCTATCGCATTTTGCCAGTAAAAAAGCATTTAACATAGACGGCTTTGGTCCAAACAAAATTAAACAATTGGCTAACGAAGGTCTTATTTCAAATTTCCCTGATATTTTTAAATTAAAAAAAGGCGATTTGAAATTGTTAGAAAGATTTGAAGAGAGATCATCAGACAATTTAATAAAAGCTATTGAAAAAAGCAAAGAGATTACGATAGGAAAATTTATTTTTGCTTTGGGAATTAGACATGTTGGCGAAGAAATGGCCTTAGATCTTGGCGCAAAATTAAATTCAATTAACAAATTTAAAAACATTTCTAAAGAAGAATTAGAAGCAATGAACGGTATCGGCCCAAAAGTAGCCAAAAGTATTTATGAATATTTTCAGGATAAAGAAAATTTAAAATTATTAGATGATTTATTGAAAACGGGAGTTAAAACAAAAAACGCGGAAAATAAAAATTCAGATGAAAACTCTAAAAAGTTAAACGGGTTATCATTTGTCTTAACTGGAACTCTACAAGAATTAAGCCGCGACGAAGCCAAAGAAAAAATCCGCGCCTTAGACGGAAGTATTTCTTCTTCCATCTCTCAAAATACTAGTTATCTTGTATCTGGAAAAAACCCAGGAAGCAAATTAGAAAAAGCAAAGAAATTAAGGGTAAAGATCATTGATGAGAAAGAATTTCTGGAGATGATTTAATATTTTTATTTTTTCTAAAAAATTAAGGCTGGTTTGTTTAAATATTAGCATAACGCTTGACTAATCCATCTTTATAAAGTAGTATAAAATAGTTAAATTAAAAGATTAATAGTAATTAAATTATATGACAATAACATTACAAAAGTTTAATCACAGTCGCGTTAGAACTGATTTGCCTGATATTAAGTCTGGACATGTAGTAAGGGTTTATCAGAAAATAACGGAAATAAAAGGAAGTGGCAAGAAACAAGAAACGAAAGAAAGGGTTCAGATTTTTGAAGGTTTGGTAATTGGCAAAAAAGGAGGAAAGGGAATCAACGCAACCATCACAGTCCGCAAAATTTCTGGCGGGATAGGAGTGGAGAGAGTTTTTCCGCTAAACGCTCCTACGATAGAAAAAATAGAATTAATAAAGATAACAAAAGCAAGACGGGCCAAACTTAATTATATGAGAGATAGAATCGGCAAGGCGACAAAACCAAAAGGGGAAATGGTGAAACAGGAAGAAGATAAACCAAGCTCTGATAAGTCGGAAGATTTAGAAAAAGATGATAAAAAAGAAGCTGTGGAAGTAAAAACTGAAAAAGTAATAGCGAAAGAAGAAAACGAAATAGAAAAGGGAGCTTCAGAGAAAAAAGATGATGATAAAATAAATAGTAAAATTAAATTGTAGTAATGGATTCCCGCCGGAGTTTATGCTGAATTTAGTTCAGTACGGGAATGACAATTGTTATTTATCATAAATTGTTAGTTGTTTGTTAATTAAGCCGGGGTGGTGGAATTGGTATACACGGCAGGTTGAGGGCCTGTGCTCATTTTTGGGCGTGCGGGTTCAAGTCCCGCCCTCGGCACAAGTTCATATTAACATTTTAACATCCTAACATTTTAACAATAATTTCTAACCTGTTAAAATGTTTATATGTTAGTATGTTAAAATGACGTGCGCCGAGGTAGCTCAGTTGGTAGAGCAAAGGACTGAAAATCCTTGTGTCGGCGGTTCAAGTCCGCCTCTCGGCACAAATTAAAAGACTCTGGAATTTCCAGAGTTTTTTGGTTGAAATAGGTTTTAATTCGCTATTTTTAATCTTGATTTATTGGGTGAGAGGTGATAGAGTAAAAATAGATTTGTAAAAAATAAGTTAAATAAGTTAAAAATGAACAAACAACAAGCGAAAGAAAAAATTTCAGAATTAGTTAAAAAATATAACAGGATTGCCGAAACTGGAAAAATCAAATCTTATAATGAAGCTCAAACACGCAATGAATTTATTGAGCCGCTTTTTGATTTTCTTGGATGGGATATGCGAAATGCGAATTATGATAACGAAGTTACGACCGAAGAAACAATTTCCAGAGGCAGAGTTGATTTGGCGTTCCGGATCAACGGAATCCCGAAATTTTTTCTGGAAGCAAAATCATTGAAAGTGGACTTGGATATTGAAAGCTACGCGAGGCAGGCGATTAATTATTCATGGAATAAGGGAATAAATTGGGCGGTACTTACTGATTTTGAAAGTATTAAAATTTTTAACGCTAACGCCAAATCAAAATCTTTGAGAGATAAATTAGTATTTGAAATTCATCATGATGAATATATTCAGGACTTTGAACGGTTGTGGCTTCTTTCCAGAGAAAATTTTGAAAAAAACGCTCTTGATACTTACGCGGAAAAGCACGGGAAAAAATCCAAAAGTCTTACCGTGAATGAAAAATTATTTGGCGATTTAAAACAAGCAAGAGAGATTCTGACAAAAAGTTTTAATAATTGGAAAGGATGCTGGGATAAGAATAAAAACACTGATCAAGAAACGCTGGATGAGGGAGTGCAAAGAATTATAGACCGTCTTGTGTTTATCAGAGTTTTGGAAGATAAAAAATTAGAAGAACCAATTCTTCAACCGATTGTTCGCAAATGGGAAAAAGACCGCAGTAATAATAAGCAATTATTTCAAATGCTTACTGAAAAATTCCGTGAATTGGACGATATTTATAATTCCAGCCTTTTTACCAAACATGCCTGCGAGGACTGGGAAGAATATGACGATGCCACAAAAAAAGCGATTGCATTGCTTTATGGAAATGATGTTTATGAATATAATTTCAAAGAAATCCCGGCGGACATTTTAGGCGGAGTGTATGAAAGCTATCTCGGCTATATCGCCCAAAAGCCGATTGAAGCTGAAACTAAAAAGAAATCCAAAAAATTATCCAAAGCCAAAGATAAAAAGGATTTAAAAATAAAATCCCGCAAGAAAAGGAAGGAGCAGGGGATTTATTACACGCCTAATTTTATCGTGGATTATATTATCAAAAATACTTTAGGGAAGAAATTGGAAGAGATTAAAAATGTGAATGATTTGAAACAAATCAAAATTTTGGATCCCGCCTGCGGTTCCGGATCTTTTCTTATCAAAGCGCTGGAGACTGTTAATGAAAAATACAAGGACTTTAATAACCCCGGCGACCAATACACCAAAAGAGGAATTCTCTTAGGCAATATTTACGGCGTTGACCTTGACCCGCAAGCGGTGGAGCTGGCAAAACTCAATCTGCTCATTAACGCCCTGGACCAAAAAGCCAAACTTCCAAATCTAACCGACAATATCCGCGTCGGTAATTCTCTAATTTCCGGTTCGGAGAAGGAGCTCAAAAAGTATTTCGGTAAAAACTGGCGAGATAAAAAAGCGTTTAATTGGGAGGAGGAATTTCCTTTCTGTCATTCCCGCGGAGGCGGGAATCCAGAAGACGGGTTTGATGTGATTATCGGCAATCCGCCGTATATTGGTTCAAGAGAATTAGACCAAAAAGATAAAAACTATTTTGGAGATAATTTTTTAACGGCGAAAGACCAATATGATCTTTATGTGCTTTTTGTAGAAAAATCTTTGAACTTGTTAAAAAGCGGTGGGTTATTAAGTTTTATAATTCCAAATAAATTTTTAGTAACAAAATATGGTCTTGCCTTGAGAAAATTTATTTTTGAAAATTCAACTTTAATTAATTTTAGGGATTATTCAAAGGAACGCGTTTTTCCCGACGCAAGTGTATATCCAGTTGTCGTAGTTCTAAAAAAAGAAGTGGGGTTAAACACCAGCAGTGATAAAACTTATGACCTACTTTCAGGATTTGGCTTGAAAGAGAATGACACAATTTTAACTAAAATGGATTCTATTTCAAATAAAGTAGCATTAAAAGCATGGCGACCGCTTGCAACATCACGAAATGTTACAGAAGGCAAAAACATTATCATATCAAATCGTGAAATTAGTAGGTATAGTTTTAATGAAAGCAAAAAAGGAAATCTATCTGTTAAAAGAGATGCTGATATTGTAAAGAATAAAATAATTCTCAAAAAGCTTTGTTTTAATCTTGAAGCTTCTCTTGATGAGGTTGGATTTTATCCAATTAACACTACTTATTGCTTGCAACTAAAAAACGAAGAAGCAAATTTAAAATATGTTTTAGGAATTTTAAATGGCT
Organism: Candidatus Parcubacteria bacterium; assembly: GCA_023142975.1. Lineage (GTDB taxonomy): Bacteria > Patescibacteriota > Minisyncoccia > JAHIHE01 > JAGLIN01 > JAGLIN01. Next base: position 14 of record JAGLIN010000045.1, on the reverse strand, counting down.
TTGTTGCATAAACC
>JAGLIN010000044.1 GCA_023142975.1 Candidatus Parcubacteria bacterium | reverse complement strand
CGGCTTGACCCTAGCGGGTAGGATACACTATAACGAAGCAGTCTACCATAAAGAAAAAATTTGTCAACCCCATCTAAATACAAAACATTTCACTTGCGGCGGGAGAGGGATTCGAACCCCCGATACCTTTTCAGATATAGCAGTTTTCGAAACTGCCCCGTTCAACCGCTCTGGCATCCCGCCAAATTGACTTATAACTAACTTATAACTTATAACAAAAAAGAAAAGAGCGTTCTTATAATCCCGGCTCTTTTAGTTGTAGTCGTTTTGCTAAATATTTTTTCAATTTTTTATAAAATAGACAACTCCACATAAAAGACCTGAAAAAACATTCTAACTCTTCAGATAAAATAATTTCTATTTTATTCTCTCTCATACAGTCAGGATAATTAAATTTATTGATTATGTCAAACAATAAAAAACACTTAAAATTCTAAGTGTTTTTTTGGTATTAATTTAAAATGAAATATATTAATTTTAGTAATCATCATAGTACTCATATTCATCGTAGTAATCGTCATAGTCCTCGTAGCTATCATCATAATCATAGACATTATCATTTAGTATATCAATTATCCTGCTGGTATTTTCTTTTGAGGTGACTATTATTAATATATTATCGCTGGCAAAATAGTCAAAGCTGACGTTTTGATCCGGCAAGTTTATATATCTAATATAATTATATTCGTAATTTGTAGATCTAAAATTTTGTCCAAAGTCTTCTTCTATCTCACTGTCAGTGAAAAATGGTTCAAAGACATAAAACATTTTTCTTTTATCAACATCCTCTTGCTCCCAATCCCCCATTGTTTTTAGTAGCGAGGTGATATCATTTGATTCTATGGCAATTCCAAATCTAAAATTATCTTCTCCTGTTTTTATGGCGAAGAGGTTGTAACTGTTATTTGTCGTATCCCAAAAATCCTTTGGGAAATTTTTAGTTTCAATCCTGACGCTTTTCAACGCTTCCTTTAGTGAAATTATATTGCCACCTTGCCTGATGACAATTCTCAATTCTTCAATTCCTTCGTTTGAATTGAATTTCTCGTTAATCTTGATTCTTTCAAGGTCTGTTGTTCCGACAATCTCATCCTTAGTAAGTTCAACGGCGTTTCTAATTTTGGCAAGCCTTTCTACCTCTGTTCCAATAATAATTACTGGAGGTTCTGGCGGAGTTTCAGAGAGTTCTCTGACAAGAACATAATAAACCGCTCCAGACAGAATAATTAAAAAAACTGAAATTGGAATAATTTTTTTCCAAGGCAATGAAAATAATCTTATATTATATTTTTTTATAACTCTGCTTTTTAATTTTTTATATTTCTCGCTCTCGGAAATAATTTTTTGTTTTTCCTTTATTTCGTCAGCGTTTTTTAAATTTTCCATTTCATCCTTTTTATCTTTCAACTTAATCCTTTTGGAAACAGAGCTATATTTTTTTTGCTTTCCAAAGATCAGTCTATTTTCTGGAGATTGATAATTATTATCATTATCATAAAAGGTTTTTCTTATTTCTCCTTTATCTTCCAGATTTTTCTCTTTTTCAAATAATTTTTTAGTTGTTAATATTCCAGAATTATCATGTTTTTCTTCTTCCTTTTTTTCGTTAACGCTGTCTATGCTTTCAACGGTTTTTATTGTTGTCTGATCTTTTTCTCTATCCCTGTTTCCCTTTTGAGATTTTACAGATTCGTCATCTTTGAGTTTTTCTGAAATGTCGCTCCAAAACGATTGTTTATTTTCTTTTGTTTCTTCTATTTCGCTCTCTTTGTCTTCGTTTAATTTGTCATCCGCATTTTCTATTTGAATTGGCTTGTCATCTTCCTTATCAATTGTTTCTGAAATTTTGTTAATGAGATTTTTTAAGTCTTCCTTTTCATCGTTTTTTGAGTCAGCCCGTTCTTCGCTTGTTGTTTCTTCGTTTTCTATATTTGTTGCGATATTTTCCTTTTTCTTTTCCGTTTTTACAGGTCTTTCCTTTGAAGTTTCTTTGTCGTCTTTTGAAATTCTTTTTATAAGATTTTTTAGTTCGCCGATTTCTTCATCCTTTAATTTATCGGGAGTTGCGCTGGACATCGCGCTAAAACCAGATATTTCCGCAGTGTCAATATCTGGTTTACTTTGATCCTGTTTTGCTTCTGTCAAATTTTTATTTTTATCATCATTGGCATTAGCAAGATCATCTTTCATTGTCCTTATTTTTATTTTGCCTTTCATAATGTATTTATTTGTTGTAGGACGGGTCGCGACCCGTCCTACAGTCTATTTACATTTTACACTCCTTTATGCGTCAAACTTATTCTTCCCTGATCGTCAACTTCTTTTACCTTTACCGCAATGACATCGCCAAGATTAACAACATCTTCAACTTTTTCAACTCTGTTAGGAGCTAATTCGGAAATATGAACTAAGCCATCTTGTCCCGGAAGAAGTTCTACAAAGGCTCCAAAATTCATAATTCTAACAACCTTTCCCTGAAAAATTTCTCCAGCAACAATTTCTCTTGTTAAATCTTTAATCCAATCTTCCGCTCTTTTCGCTTCTCCCGCATCTTTTGAAGTTATCATTACCAATCCATCGTCTTCAATATCTATTGCTACGCCCGTCTCGGCGATAATTTCATTAATCATTTTTCCGCCGGGACCGATGACATCTTTTATTTTTTCAGGATTTATTTTCATCGTCGTAATTCGTGGCGCGTATTTAGAAAGGTCAGCGCGCGATTCCGAAATTGCCTCATTCATTGTTTCAATAATTTTCATTCTCGCCTCTTTTGCTTTAGACAAAACTTCTGCGACTATTTCTAAAGTTATGCCCGCTACTTTCACATCCATTTGCATTGCCGTAATTCCTTTCTCCGTGCCGGCAACTTTGAAATCCATATCGCCGTGATGATCTTCGTATCCTTGAATATCAGTTAATATTTTATGATTGCCGTTGTCGTCAGAAATTAAGCCCATCGCGATTCCTGCTACCGGTCTTGGAATAAAAACTCCCGCGTCCATCAGCGCCAGTGAACTGCCACAAACGCTTGCCATTGAGGATGAACCATTTGATGACAAAATTTCCGAAACTAAGCGAATTGTATATGGAAACTTTTCTTTATCTTGTGGAACTAACGGTTGCAACGCTTTTTCCGCTAAAGCGCCATGCCCGATTTCTCTTCTTCCTGGTCCGCGCATTGGTCCGGTTTCTCCAACTGAAAATGATGGAAAAGTATAATGATGCATAAATCTTTTTGTGCCATCTTCTTCCATACTATCTAAAGTTTGTTCGTCCCCAGGCGAACCTAATGTCGCTACGGTCAAAGCTTGTGTTTCTCCCCTGTTAAATAGTCCTGATCCGTGCGTTCTCGGCAGAAGTCCGACTTGCGCGCTTATTTTTCTAATCTCTTCCACGCTTCTTTTATCTGGCCGTTTATTTTCTTCCAAAATTGCTTTATGAACCAAAGCGTCTATTTCTTCATCTGTCACTAAATCCGCGATATATTTTAAAGTTTTATCATCGCCAAATTTTTCTTCTATAAATTTGTGCAGATCTTCTCTAAGCTGGTTGCTTTCTTTTTGCTTCTCGTTTTTATTTTCCGCAAAAACAACTCTACTTAATTTCTCCGCCAAAAATTTTCTCATCGCGTCTTCCGTTTCTTTATCTGCTTCAATCAATTTCGCTTCTTTCTTTTCTTTGCCAATTTCCGCAATTATTTCTTTTTGGAAATTAATTATTTCCTTAACGCATTTTTGGGAGAATTTAATTTTCTCTAAAACCTCATCTTCCGCGACCTCGTTTCCTCCGCCTTCAATCATATTTATCTGATCGTCTTTTCCGGCAATAATAACATCAAACGAACTTTTATCTCGTTGTTCGTAAGTTGGATTGACAATTAATTCTCCGTCTATTTTTGCGACTCGCACCGCGCCGATTGGTCCGTCCCACGGAATGTCGGAAATTGCCAATGCCAAAGAAGCGCCGATCAAAGAGCAAATATCTGGGTCATTTTCCTGATCTACAGATAAAATTGTCAAAACAACCTGAATGTCGTTTCTAATTCTGCCATTAAATAGCGGTCTGATTGTTCTGTCCACCATTCGTCCTGATAAAATTGCTTCATCTGTTGGACGACCTTCTCTCTTAATAAATCTACTCCCTTTAATTTTCCCCGCCGCGTAAAGTCGCTCTTCATAATCTACCATTAAAGGAAAATAATTAATCCCCTCTCTAATATTGTCGCTCATTACCGCTGTTGCCAGCACGACTGTGTCGCCGTATTGAACTGTTACTGAACCATTTGCTTGATTTGCCATCTTGCCTGTTTCCACAATTATTTCTTTCCCCGCAAGATTTTTCTTAAATGTTTTCACTTCCATTTTTTTATTCCTTTCTTATTACTGACCTGCAAACTCTAGACTAATATTATTTTTAAAACAATATTTTAATCTAACTGTTTATAGATCAGTAAAATTTTTAATTAATTTATTATTTAAATTTAGTTATTTTCTGATTTTTAATAATTTTCAATTCTATCAATTATATCTTTAGCTATTTCAAAAACATTGTCAATATCCGATTGCGAATATTTATTATCAATTTCAGTCAATGCAACAAGATGAATTTTGTTTCTCATTTCTCTTAATTTTTCAGATTTTTTAAATAATCGCTCATTAAATAAATCACAATTTTTAGCTACTTTATTCAAATCCTTAAAGGTAGTTCCATCTGTAAGTTGTTTATATTTTTTTATTTTTTTTACACCGCATATTCTCTCTTTAGGAGAAACAATATGCAAATCTGCAATATGAATATATTTATCTTCCACAGTCATAATTTTACTGCTTTCTATTTTTCCTTCTTTAATTAATTCTTTGAGTTTATAATTTAAAAGACTTTCAACAATTGATGCTGTATATAGAATAATTGTTTTAAAGACAGAGTAAGTCGTTGCTCCCGGCAATTCATATTCTCTTTCCAGAGAATAAAGAAAGAAAACATATTGCATATTTATAGCAATGTTCTCTTTTAAAATATCATTTTTAATAAAATCAAAATTTTCCTTTTTAAGATATTCTACTTCTACAAAGCGAGTGTTTTTTAATTTCTTTTTCTCTTCAATCATGTTTTAGTAATTCACTTAAAGATTTATATCCCTTTTCTTTCAAGTAATTACCTAATTCTTTGTCGCTCCTAATACCAAAATCCTTCCCATACATTTTTTCTATGGTACCCATTTGAGTATCTTTTCTTTTTCGTCTAAATGTGGTAGCCTTTTTTTGTTTTGTTGTCATAATATTTTTTTAATAATTTTATTTGTTTGAAAACTATTTGAAAAACTATTTACAAAATAGTTTCTGTAAGCGAGAAATCATTCATTAAATCCTTCGATTTTAAAACTTTTTATGTTCTCACAATAGGCACCAATAGATATTCCCTCCTTTTTTTCGGTTATTAAACAATTAGCCTCACCAATTGAAGCCTCCATTCTTAATCTGTCTTGCATGGATTCTCTTATTGTAAAAATCAAAGCCAAACCAAGTCCAATTACTATGACTTGCCAAATTATAGTTTCTTTTTTCATAATTCCGTTGTTATTAATAAAACCTTAAAAAATTAAAAGACCATACTACTGTTGGTTCAAGTCTCCTAATTTGAACCTTTCATTTCTTAAAAGCGTTCTATAACCAACTATTAATTTTAAAATCACAGATTAGTTTTTAAGTTACGCTCTAAGAAACTTATGGTTCAGGTCGGAGACACTGAACCAACGAAAAAAACTAAATTATTACACTTTAATCTCTACTCCCGTCTTTCTAATCTCATTCGCCAAAGAATCATATTTATCATTAAAATCCTTCAGCGTAAAACCAACAGGTTCAATCGTATAATTCAAATCAAAAATTTTCCGCTTCTTCCATAAATATTGCGATGCCTCAAAAGAATTTTTAAATTTAGGCGAAACAACGCACAAATCAATATCGCTCCATTTGCGCTGGGAGCCACGGGCGAAAGAGCCAAATAGAATGACCTTTTTAATAGGCAACCTGTCTTCTTTTAAAATATCCAAATATCTCCCTATTTCTTTTTCTACTTTTTTCGGTATTCTTTTTCTAACTATAAAAATAATTCTTTAATAATTTTAAGATGTTTTTCAGTATATTTTCTATCACATTTTTTATAAAAATCAAGTTTGGCTTCTTTATATCGTCCAGCGATATTAAAATCAGAAATGCTTCTTAAATTAATTGCTTTTTCTTCATCAAATTTTAGATTAGCAATTAAAGCTAATTTTTCTAAATCATGGATATAAAGCGCTGGTTTTTTGGTAGATATAATAGTCAACCATTTTAACATTTTTTCAAGCGACAAATGTCCAAAAAACAAAGCGGAATCAAAATGCTTATTTTTAAATAAAATTTGCGCCGCGTCCAAATTTTCTTTTCCAGATTTACGCCAGTAATCAATTTGTTCTTGTAATTTCTTGTTCATATCCATATGTGAATTATACCCTCCCTAATCTCATTCGCCAAAGAATCATATTTATCATTAAAGCCCTTCAAACTAAAATCAACCTATTTTTATTCCCCATCACAATCCTCAATTTTAAATCCTAATTTCTCCAAAACAAAATCCCGGAAGTAAACAGAGATGATGCCGAGGATGGCATAGATATCTATTCCTTTTTTGAAAGCGTAATCTTTAATCGGAAGAAAAATCGAATCGTTTCTCATTTCCTCAATAACTTTCCTTGTTTTTTCCTGAGCGTCATAAGCGTTTGTCGGTTTTGGATCGGCCAAAATTTTATCAAGAATTTCTTGTTTATGCGCTTCAACGATTTCCTTTGCCTTACTTTCAATCAAAACATCTGTTCCTTTTTCGGTAAGAATCGTTGGAGAGGCGGACTTTGTATAACCCACTTTTAAGCTACCCTCTATATATGAAACGCGGTTGTCAATAAAAGAAATTTTTCCGTCAAGTTTCTCTGTATCTTCATCTAAATCTTTTATATCCTCTTTTAAATCTTTTTCTAAATTTCTAATATCTATTTCTAATCCTCCTATTTGAGTTCTCAGGTTTTTATAAAGAAACCAGCCGCCGAATCCAATAAAAACAGCCGGTCCAATTTTGTCGGCGGTAAGTCCGTAGTATTTTAAAATGTCTATGATATATTCAATCATAAATTTTTTAAAATTAAAGCGTTCAAAATTGATTCAAAATTTAAAATTCGTAATTCAAAATTATTTCTTCTCTTCCACTTTATACTCCACATCATCTATATATTCCTTTTTCTTTAATTTCTTTCTTCCAGAAATTTTATCATAAAGATAAGAAGCAACCGCCAAAAAAGCCGCCTTTTTCACTTTCTTCTTTTTAAGATTTATTTTTTCTTTTAATTTTTTGAACATAAAATCATACTAACATTTTAACATACTAACATTTTAACAAGCATCTAAGAATGTTAAAATGTTTAAATGTTAGTATGTTAAAATGACAATTATTTTATCAAAAACTTTTTCTTATCCTTACTCAGATCAATAAAGTCATCAACCACTCCTAACAACTTCCCTGAAGCGGTCTCGCCGAAAGCTACTGCTTCCACGCGACAGCCTTTGTTGATTTTTAAATATTCCACCAACGGCTCATAATCGCCATCGCCGGAGACAATTACAACCACATCAAGTTTATCAGCTAATTTGATTGTGTCAACTGCCAGTCCGACATCCCAGTCCGCTTTTTTTGCTCCGCCGGCGAAGATTTGCAGATCTTTTTCTTTTATTTCAAAACCTAATTTTTCCATTGCCTCAAAAAATGACCTTTCTTCCCCGCTTTCGGTTTTAATTACATAAGTAATTGCTCTGATTAAAGTTCTTCCCGCGACCGCGACTGACAGAACTTCTTTAAAATTCACTCTCGCTTTATATAAATTTCTCGCGCTATGATACATATTTTGCGCGTCAACAAAAATCCCAATTCGCTGATCTTTGTGTTTAATGGTTTTGGATATTGGCATAAAATTAAAATAATATTATTTGAAAAAACTAAATAGGATTATTAAATAAAAATGAACATTGGATATTAGATATTGAACATTAAAAATACTTCAACGCAATCTTGTTATTAAAAAGCAATAAACTAAAATCAGCGACTTTGCCATATTTTCGGACTAAAGCTCTCACTTCAATATTTAATATTTTAATATTCAATATTATTTATCATTCTTTGTTTTCTTTCCCGCTTTCAATTTTAGCGATTGAGCTATTTTTTTAAATCTTTCCTCGCTGTTGTTTTGAATATCCTTCAGAAGCTTTTTTCTTTTGGCAACCATTTGTAAAAGTCCTCTTCTAGAATGGTTATCTTTTTTATTTACTTTCAAATGTTCTGTTAATTCTTTAATTCTTGCAGTCAGAACAGCCACCTGAACCTCAGAAGATCCAGTATCCTCTTTGTGAGTTTTGAACTTTTCTATTATTGTCTTTTTTTTGTCTTTTTTTATCATCTTTATTGTTTCATTAATTAAATCAAAAACACTTGTTTTGTAAACCTCAAGCATTTCACTTTTATTATATTAACATAAAAATAGAGATTAGACAATGCATATACAAAAAAACAGGCGCATTGCCTGCTTTTAAGATGCTCGTTATTCATTTGCTGTTACCTCTAAAAAATCGATTCAAGCATCGGCATCGGCACTGGTATTGGTCTTGGAACTGGTATTATTATAACATCTTTTTTTAATTCCAAACTATTAACTTCTTCAATATCACTCAAATCATTCATTTTTAGATATTTATTAGATAGAGTATATAATATATTCTCTATATACAAACTCCTCTTCACAGCGTCTAAACTATATCCATAATTATTAGCGCTATTGCCGTCTGAATGATCAACTATTCCCTTCAGCATAAATCCCTTTTTATCAATATAGAACACTGCCGCGCCGTTGAAATATCTGATTGGATTTGACATAATCATTTCTGCACTAACACTACTTTCCTCTCTTGGTATTAATTCGTCCGATTCCTCTAAATTAACAGGGATTACTAACAAATTTTTCTCTTTTGAAAACAGAAACGCCTTATGGTCATTAAGCGCGATTGAATCGCCTCTTCCGTTTTCAAATACATAATTATCTATCTCTTTCGGATTTTTAACATCAGAAACATCAAAAAGAGATAACTTCAAACCTGCGTTCCAATTGCCAGAATCTTTTCCTAAGCCGATTAAAGTTGTTTCATCATAAGGATGTAAATAATTTGAAAAGCCCGGGATTTTCAATTCTCCAAGAACTTTCGGATTTGTCGGATCTGCAAGATCAATTACAAAGAGCGGATCTATTTGTTTGAAGGTAACCATATACGCTCTGTTCTGCATAAATCTCACGGAATAAATTCTTTCGTTTTTAGCCAATTCTTCTACCTTACCGACAACTTTCATATTTTCGTCTAGAACATAAATATTATTATATGATTCTGATGATTCTTCAAAAGTTGACCATCTTCTATTTTTTGTGGTGGCAATACGGAAATAGCCGTTATCTTCGTCCATCGAAAATTGGTTTAAAACAACTCCAGGAACTTCCCCCGCGGTTTTATATTGCAAGTCGCCTTTATTAATCGCAATCTTGTGAATAACTGTCTTTTCTAATTCTTTAGAAATATCTTCGTATTTTTGTTTCGCTTTTGCTTCCAGCTCTTTTGTTATTTTTTCTTGTTCATCTTCAGTCAGTGATTCTCCAAAACTGCTTATGATCATCCTTGTTTTAGTTATTTTTTCCTGTGATGACAAAACATAACTTTCCGCGTTTTCAATTTCTGTAATTCTCTCACGATTTTTTTCACTTAATTTTGGCAGAATTATTTCTTTGACAACATTCCAGACAAGTTCCTCCTCGCTGATGTATTTATTGTAAGTGATGTAAATATTATCTTGTGAAACAAACATATTATTCTGATTTCCGTCCAAAAGATATGTTTCGTTTTTAATTTTCTCTTCGCTGTCAGAAATATTTATCGCGGTAACGCTCGTAAAATTATGCGAACGATAAGGTGTGTCAAAATAATAAACATTCCAGCAATTTGGACATTCTATTATAGTATCATTCAAAATTTCTCCATTCTCTATAACTAAAGGAACTGGAATTTCGTCATCATAATAAGAGTAATTCTCTGTAATGAAATAAACATAATCTCCGATCATTCTGGAATTAACAAAGTTTCCTTCAAAATCAAAATCCCTTTCTTCTTTTGGATTTTCCTTATCGCTTATATCAAAAACTTTTAGAAAAGTACAACTACTATTTATTCTTTTTCTCAACAAATTATCAGTTGCGTCAGCAGATTTTTTATAATTATAGATATTATAATTCTGTCCATAGACTACCAAATTATCTCCGTTTAGATAAATTCCACTAGGACTCGAATCAAATTTTATTCTGGAAACAATAGTGGCGTCATCGGCCGGATAGGCGTCAGTGATAACAATTTCTTGCCCGGAAATCGCATAAATATATTTGCCATCCGTTTTTATGATATCCCCTTCGTCCACTCCCGCTACCTGAACATTCGTGGTTGAATAATCTGTTCCGCCTCCCATCCCGCTTGGAGCAGGGTCTGGCGGCGTGGCAGCTCCCCAGCCGTCTGTTGCCTTAGAACTTTCAGCCATGTTTAATGTATCTGCTTGCATTAAATTTCTTCCCATCATATTAACAGAAATACTATTAGCGCTTTCGTCTAAAAATTCTTTTATCTCGTCATAACTTTTAAATTGTTTCATTGCTCCGTCTTCAATACTAATTGGAGGAGTAATAGGATTAATTCTATTCTTACTAATTACAGAAACTAAAAGCGCAGTTCCAAGACTGACGAAAATCAAAAAGAACAGAGAAAACAGCATAACATTACAAATGTCTAGTCTTTTTATTTTGCATTGTTTTGGTTTACATTGTTTCGTTTCGTTTAATTTTTGTTTCATATGTTTGTTTCAATTTATTATTATAAAAAATATTTACCACAAAACTATTACTATGAAATAAATCAAAGGTAAGTTTTTATGGTTTTGTGAATCTATGTCTTATGAAAATTTAAGCATCATTAGAATAATTATAACAATCATTAAAAATGATACAAACAACATTGCTGGAACGTTGTCTACGCTTTTGTTATTCTTTTCCATGTTTTTTATTTTTTAATTAATTAAAATTAAATTAAGTAAATTTAGTTTTTTTGTTTATGTTTATAATAACAAGCGACAAATTAACAAAATATTTTTTTATAGAAAACTCGCGGTAATATAACAATTATAATTTTCTTCTTCCCGTTTCAATTAAATAACTTTTTAATGCCTCCTCCCATTTTCTCATTGGTGGAAGCTTGGTGTTAATAAGCATTGAGTAAATAGGCCTTTTTGCCGGCGTGGGAAACTCCTCTGTTTTTATGGGTTTTACTTTTAAATTTAAATTGGAAAGTTCAAAGATTTTCACAGCAAAATCATACCAGCTGCAAGTCTCAGAATTTGTAATATGATAAATTCCAGATTGATTTTGCGACTCAACTAATTTTCTGACTTCCGATGCCAAATCTTTGGCATAAGTCGGACTTCCAAATTGATCGTTAACAACTCTAATGTCTTTTTTTTCTTTAGCTAAACGCAACATTGTTTCCACGAAATTTTTTCCATTTTTTCCAAAGAGCCAAGATGTTCTTATTATATAATATTTTGAAGAAATGTCAAAAATCATTTTTTCTCCAAGCGCTTTTGATTTTCCATACATATTAATTGGATTATAAGAATGATTTTCTTTATAACCATTATGATTCTCGCCATCAAAAACATAGTCAGTGCTAAAATGAATAAAGAGAGCGTCAATTTCTTTGCATACCGTTGCTAAAAATCCGACTGCGCAACCATTTACTTTGTAGGCTAAATTTTTATTATGTTCCGCTTCGTCAACCGCAGTATAAGCAGCGGCGTTAATTACAATATCTGGACACAACTTGCTGACTTTTTCTATCACCTCTTCTTTTCTGGAAATGTCAATCTGATCCCTGTCCCACAAAATAAGCTCGTGACCATTTTCAAACTCTTTCACTAATTCGTGTCCAAGCATTCCTTTATATCCAAGAATTAAAATCTTCATAATGTTCTTCATTAAATTTGTAAATTTGTTAAAATAATATCTTGTTTAATTGTTTTTACTTTAAGATATTTTTCTTTCTTTTCTTTAAAACCATCACTCCTAATCCAATTATTATAACAGCTAAAATTACGAAAATAATATTTAAATAAGGCGAACGACTCTTATCTTTCTCTATAACATTTGGAGTGATGGTTGTTTCTACTGGTTCTTTTGCTTCTTTTTCCATTAGCTTATCAACTCTCATCTCCGTACCGTCTTTCAAAACACATATTACACATTTTTTTGTAAATCCGCATTCACTACCAGAAGCCATTTTTATTTCATAACCTTTTTGACTGCAATAGTTATATTCATTACCAACTTCTCCTTTGAAAAATTTCCATCCCTCAACTTCTGTGTTGTCAGGTAAACGACAAACTCCGTATTCTCCCTTGGGAGAATCTTTAATAAAATATTCATATCCCAAATTTTTACAATAAATTGCTGATGGATTTGCTATTCCTGAAACGGAATTAAGAAAAATGAGTCCAGTAAAAACTGTTACGATAACTAGGATAATTGCTGTTTGTTTTTTGGTTTGAAGTTTCTTCATAAATAGAATTGTTAGTTTTAAAGAGTATTTATTATTTTGAGATTTATGGGGAATTTACTCCATAAATATATTCACCTCCATCTTCTATCCCACATTCTCCATATTTTACTTTAAAATATCCTTCACCATCACCGTCAACCCAATCAGATCCCCAGCTATTTCTTACAATCCAACAACCTCCTGTAACAGCATCATTGTCGTCATATCCTACTATCACTACAGCATGAGGTCCTTCCGTTCCTCCCGCGCAACCCATCGTTACTGTATCCCAAGAATGTATATATACATGAACCGAAAGAGGTCCTTTGCTAATCAATTGTTTTTTTATGTCATCTTGAGTGCTACCAATTTTATGAACTCCCGTTATTGTCCACAATTCCGTATTCCACTCAGTGCACCTTTCTGAACAAAAAGTAGCGGGAATTGTTGTTTCGTCCTGCTCCATATAAGGAAAACAGCTTCTCTCAACTATTCCAGTTTTTTGAACATAGTTAAATGCCACCATCGAATTAGCTCCTTCGCAACCACTCCTTGCATGACAAGATATTAAGTCCTGTTCGGAAAAGTTTTTATCTATATCAACATCATTTTCCTGAATATTATATTTTGCTTCCATCGTTCCCGTTACAGCAAACGACCAACAAGAACCACATCCTCCTTGATTTTTAACATTAGTCATCCAATTTTTTCCATCTTTATTTCTCCAAGTAAATGAATCGCCCAAAATATGAATTTTTATGTTAGCCGTATTTGTCGCGCCAACACTATCAGTAACAGTTAAAACAATTGAATGTTCTCCGACACTTAAATCGTTTTTACTGAATGTCTGCATATTTCCAATATCTCCATCTTTAATATTTCCATTGTTATCATAAGATGTCCAAAGAAAAGAAATGTAAGGTGTTATTCCTCCCGCAACCAAACCTTCAAAAGCAACCAGCTCCACACCGTTAAACGTATCTTTATCATTTGGCAATTTAATTGATGTTGTTAATGGCCCTGCGCAATCTGCTGGACAATTGATATCATCTTCTCCAGTACCACAATTACTATTTCCACAACATTCTATTCCAGAACAATCAATATCTTCAACAACAGTGCATCCTAATGGACAATTACCATCACAACCAGTTGGAAAACAGGCAATATTAAATGTTCTTGCATTATCAAACTCGATAAATACCCCAATGGGAAATTCTATTACCGAATCAAGATAATATGCTCCCAATTCTTCTCGTCCAGCCCAAATCGTTCCCCAAATACCGTCATCTGCCAATAAGTCATCGTGCAAACCATCGTCATACAACATATGCGCTTCCACATTTGTTTCATCTGGATATTGTATATAAAGAAAATTATTCAAAGCGTTAACTCCTATAACCTGAACTCTAATTGTCATCGGACTGTCTGGCTCAAGATTAAAGTTATCAACTGCTGGCAAAAGTACATCAACCGAAGTTGTTGCTACGCAATCAGTATCTGGCGGATCGAAGCAGCCCGCAGGACAGCAACCGTCATTACCATCATCACAGCTAACAGAAGAATTATAACAAGCGGCGGAGCATGCGCCAGGATTACTGCAAGTGTCCGTTGTGCAACTATCGCTATCATCACAATCACTGTTATTAGCGCAAGCTGGTGTCTGACAAGTTCCAGAACAACAAATATCTGGCGCAACACATTCACAATCAGCGCAATTTGAACAATCTTCTCCCACAACAGTATCACAGGAAGTGTCAGTTCCACAGCAATCAGCTACCGCGCAATCAGCGGCGCAAGTTGAACATTCCCCGCCAGCAACATTGCAAGAACCATCAGGACAAGTTGCCACGCAAGCTGGATCTCCGCTACAATCACTATCAGCGCAATCAACATCGTTATCGCAATCATTATCCTTGCTATCATTGCATACTTCCACACTTGGCACGATTTTACCAACACAAGCTCCCCAAATACCTGCCACGCAGGTCTGAATTCCTGATTGGCATTCTCCAACATCGGAACCGCAGGATTGAGTAGCGCCGTTAACGCAAACACAACCTTCGTCTGTTGCGCCGTCGCAATCATTGTCTAATCCGTCACAAGATGTTTCTGTTGGAAATTCATTATTAGCAACGCTTGAATAATCATCAACCCAGCCAGTGATGTCGCTACAGGTTTTGCGTGAACTGGCACAAACTCCCGCTTGATTGCTATTTAAAGGCGCGGTTAAATTTTCGTCCGTAAGATTATCACAGTCATTATCCAAACCATCGCATATCTCCGCCGTCGCTCCGATTTCTCCCAAGCAAGCTCCCCAAACACCACCCGCGCAAGTCTGCGTCCCGGCAACGCATTCACCGACATCCGAACCGCAAGACTGCGTAGTTCCGTTAACACAAACAATAACAGTGAGACTGGCATCTTTCTGATTATAAATATATCCAAAAGTATCGGAAGCAATAATAAATACATCGTAATTTCCCACAGGTAAGCTGTTTGGAATAGTCCAGCTGTTTGCATAGACATCATCTCCCACAGCTCCATCACTATGAGCTCCATCATCATAAAGATTAACTGTCGCCACTACTGTGTTAGCAGAATTTCTGATTTGCGCCCGAACATAGTTAATACCCGAAACATCTTCTACTTTGGCAGAAATAACTACGCTACTCCCGCGATCCTGAGTTGCCGGCGCAACAGTAACACCACTGACAGATGGTTCACTTTGTGTATCAATCTCAAAAGAAGGCGAAGCAATAGCAAAAGATGTTATTACTACTATAATCAACGAACAAAACAAGGCAATAAGAGTCTTTATTTTTTTATCACT
Organism: Candidatus Parcubacteria bacterium; assembly: GCA_023142975.1. GTDB lineage: Bacteria > Patescibacteriota > Minisyncoccia > JAHIHE01 > JAGLIN01 > JAGLIN01. Next base: position 6,926 of record JAGLIN010000044.1, on the reverse strand, counting down.
CATATATGTATATTAATTATAAAAAATAATCAAAATTTAATTACTTTGTTATTATATATCCTCAACTTCCCTACAAACCCCATCTGTATTACAAGCGGTTATATCCACAAAATACGAACCAACAACAGACGATGTCCAGCTTCCGCTGTAAATATTATCCCCTGCTACCAAGTCAGGAGCAACACCATTATCAGTTAATAAAATATTAGCCGTTTCAGTTTCATTGGGATTCTGGATGCTTGCTCTTGTTGTTGTCACATCAACGCCGACATTAGATGTTATGGTCGCTTTTATTGTAAATGTCACAAGCGGAACTCCCGAGGTTGGAACAACAGTAGCGCTAACGATACTTATTTGAATATCTGTAGATACATAAGATATTTGATTTATAATAGCGTAAGATGCTAAAACAAACATAAGTCCTATAATAGCTTTAGTTGCGGTCCCTTTCGCTTTATTTTGCGCTTCTGGATTTGCGCCAGCAAAAATGTAAAGTATGCCGCTGATAACAATCACCAGAAGAGCAATGCCTCCAACAATTGAGAGCAAGAATAATGAAGCTTCGCTGAAAATATCAGCAATTGGTTTATCAAATTTTGTAAGATTCATAAATATTTATTTATTTTAAACGCTTACATCTGTTATAATTCTTATAATAGCATAAGATATCAAAACAAAAATAAGGCCTATAATAGCGTAATTGAAAGTTCTTTTTGCCTTACTCTGGGCATCAAGATTTCCACCAGCAAAAACATAAAGTATCCCGCTAAAAACAAACATTAGCAAAGCAACACCTCCGATAATTGAAAGAAGAAATAAAATTAAATCTTGAATCGTGCATATAATTGGTTTGTCAAGGAAAACAAGTCTTGATTCTGAACAAACACAGAAAGTGCATCTTCCGTTGCAAAACGGCTCGTTTGGATTAACGCATCCCATGTTTCCGTCTGTATCACATTTTTCTTTATCAGAAATGACACCGTCCCCGCAAACGGAAGGAACTTGAGCATTAGCTGTTTGAATAACTCTGTTTGAAAATCCAAATTTATTTGAAATAAGAATTGTCGGCAATGGAATAGCAAATAGAATTATGAGCAAAATAATTTTTCTAAACATTTTCATACTTTGTTTTTTTAAATTATACCACAAAATAGCAGAAAGTATCAAGTAGTCGTACAAGTTGTGATAAGCAACACCGCCGTACTTGCTATTTGACACTATTGCTATTGAGTTATTGTCTAAAATATTATTTATATGTTAAAATAACACCATGATTAACCCAAACAAATTTACAACCAAATCACAAGAAGCGATTGCCGCGGCGCAAACCCTTGCTTCTGATTATGCGCAGCAACAGGTTGACACTTTGCATCTTGTTTTGTCTTTGATAAAACAAGAAGGCGGAGTTGTTTTGTCAGTTCTAAACAAATTGGATGTTCAAATAAGTTTTTTGGAATCCGAAGTTGATGAAGCAATTAAAAAAATTCCTAAAGTTCAACCATCTTCTTCAGTTGCTGGACAAGTTTATCTAACGCCGTATCTGGGACAGGTTTTGGAAAATTCAGATAAGGAAGTAAAAAAATTAAAAGACGATTTTATAAGCACAGAGCATATTTTATTAGCAATGGTTGAAACGGATGGAGAAGTTAAAAGAATACTTGGCAAACATAAAGTTAATTATGAAAATATTTTAAAAGTTCTTGCTGAAGTAAGGGGATCTCAAAGAGTTACGGACACGGAACCAGAAAGCAAATTTCAAGTTTTGGAAAAATACGCGCAAAATCTTACAAAGCTCGCAAAAGAAAAAAAACTTGATCCTGTTATTGGAAGGGATGATGAAATAAGAAGAGTGATGCAAGTGCTTTCCAGAAGAACAAAAAATAATCCTGTTCTGATCGGCGAAGCGGGAACTGGAAAAACAGCTATTGCCGAAGGGCTTGCGCAAAGAATAATTGCTGGCGATGTGCCAGAGAGTTTAAAAAATAAAGATTTGATTTCTCTGGATCTTGGCTCGTTAGTTGCTGGAACAAAGTTTAGAGGAGAATTTGAAGAGCGATTAAAAGCAATGTTAAAAGAAATTGAACAATCGCAGGGAAAAATCATCTTATTTATCGACGAACTTCACACTTTAGTTGGAGCAGGCGCTACAGAAGGATCTATGGATGCGTCAAATATGTTGAAACCTGCTTTGGCAAGAGGAAAATTACACGCAGTCGGAGCAACGACTTTAAAAGAGTATCAAAAGTATATAGAAAAAGACGCTGCTTTAGAAAGGAGATTTCAGCCGGTTTATGTTAATGAGCCAAGCGTGGAAGATACAATTTCAATTTTGAGAGGGATTAAAGAAAAATATGAAGTCCATCATGGCGTAAGAATAACTGATTCCGCTTTGGTTAACGCCGCAATCTTGTCTTCGCGTTATATTTCTGATAGATTTCTCCCAGATAAAGCGGTGGATTTAATGGACGAAGCTGCTTCAGCGCTGCGGATGGAAATTGACAGTATGCCGATTGAGCTTGATAATGTGAAAAGAGATCTTGTTAGATTTGAAATTGAAAAAAAGGCTCTTCAGAAAGAAAAAGACAAGAAAGCGAAGAGTAGATTAAAAAAACTTGAAAAAATAATTGCCGATTTAAAAGAAAAAAATAAAGATCTGGAAGTTCAATGGAAAAACGAAAAAGAAATAATTTTAAATATAAGAAATTCAAAAAAGGAAATAGATAAATTAAGGCAAGAAGCGGAAATTTTTGAAGGAAAATCCAATTTGCAAGAAGTCGCCGAAATTAGATACGGAAAAATTCCAGAACTGGAAAAGAAAATTAAAGAGCAGCAAAAAAAACTTATTAAGATTCAAGGCAGTCGCCCAATTTTAAAAGAGGAAGTCACGGAAGAAGATGTTGCCAAAATCGTTTCTCGCTGGACAGGAATCGCGGTTACTAAAATGCTGCAAGAGGAATCTAAAAAACTTGCGAAAATGGAAGAGGAAATTTCAAAGAGAATTATTGGACAAAGAAAAGCAGTCGCGGTTGTCTCAAACGCGGTGCGTAGGAGCAGAGCCGGCATCGCCGAAGAGAATAAACCAATCGGATCTTTTATCTTTATGGGTCCGACAGGAGTGGGTAAAACAGAATTGGCGAAAGCACTGGCTGAGTTTATGTTCAATGACGAGGAGGCAATGATCAGAATTGATATGAGCGAATATATGGAACGCCACGCTGTCTCCAAAATGATTGGCTCTCCTCCTGGATATATCGGATTTGAAGAAGGCGGACAATTGACGGAAGCAATTAGAAAAAGGCCGTATTCAGTTATTCTTTTTGACGAGATTGAAAAAGCGCATCCAGAAGTGTTTAATATATTTTTACAAATACTTGATAACGGAAGATTGACCGATGCTAAAGGCAGGATTGTAAATTTTAAGAACACTATTTTAATAATGACTTCAAATATTGGGAATGAGTCTATCCAAGAATATTCTTCAGAAAAAAACATAGACGAAAAAGAATTTGAAAATAAAATAAAAGCGGAATTGAAAAATTATTTTAAGCCGGAGTTTTTAAACCGTCTTGATGAAATTGTAATTTTCCATTCTTTAAATAAAAAAGAAATCGCTCAAATTGTGGAACTGCAGATAGATTTCATTTCCAGAAGGTTAGCGAAACAGAATATAAAGATAGAGGTGAGCCAAAAAGCGAAAGAATTTATTGCTTCTAAGGGATATGAACCGTCTTACGGCGCAAGGCCGTTAAAAAGAATTATTCAAAACGAGATACTGGATAAGCTTGCTTTGAAAATTATTGAAGGAGAAATTAAAGAAAAAGATCTTGTTAAAATTGATGTAGAGAAAGAGGAAATTGTTTTGGAGTTGGATGTTTTGAAATAAAATAAAATTTAAGCTTGCGCCTATTGACATTTTTGGAAATAGGTGTTATTTTTTTGGTAGCTTAGGAATGAACCTAATACGAAACAGAAATAAAAATATAGGAGCATAAAGAAATGAACGAAAAGAAAGTACCTTGCCCAATTTGTGGCGGAAGTGGAACATTCGTCACGCAGACACATTATCAGGATGAAATAGTAGAGCAATATTGCAGTTGCTGGCGTGGATGGTTACTGTTCCAAAGGAAGGCAAATGAAGAAATGACCGTTGAGAAGATTCCACTGTCCGAAGCAAAACCTTGGGGAATACAAGATAATGGCGACTATCTCGGAAGACCAGATGGGGCATTTTCAGGGTAATTGCCGTAAGAGTCAAAACCAATAAAAGAGAAGTTGAAGGTGGCTGGACACAAGTTATGCTGGAAGAAGTTGGAAAAGGCTTTGTCGTTCTTGTTAAAAGTGTGGACAAGGAAGGGGAGCCAATATTTCTTCTTACCTCTAAACCAGAACCTGGAAATCCTGCAGACAAGAACTATGTTCTTTGCAATGCGAATTTGGCAGGTGTCTTTTTTTTGCCAAAAATATATTTCTCTGATAGAATAAAAATAATAAAAATACGCAGGACAAATATGTTTGATAAATTATTATTTATAATGTATACTAAAAGTAATGATTTATGATTACTTTTAATATACACTTATGGAAAATTCAATAGTTAAATTATTAAAAAGTAAAAGAACAGTATTTGATACTAAAGATCTGGCTATCTTGTGGGAAATTAAAAATAAGGATACTTTAAAATCTAAAATTTATTATTTAACAAAAGAGAAAAAAATTCAGAAACTTCATTATGGTATTTATAGCGTGGATGATAAATACAATAAATACGAATTAGCTGGAAAATTAAAACATCCTTCGTATGTGAGTTTAGAAACTGTTTTGAGACAAGAAGGGTGTATTTTTCAATATAGTGAAGAAATTGCTTGCGTCAGCAATTTGAACAGAAACTATGTTTGCGACAGCGTTAAATATAATTATAGAAAAATTAAAGATGAAGTTTTATACAATCAAACGGGGATAATTTCTTTTAATAATTATGCGGTGGCCAGCAAGGAAAGAGCTTTTCTGGATTTAATTTATTTAAATAAAAATTATTACTTTGATAATTTAAATAATATTGACTGGAAAGAATGCGCGGAAATAGGGAAGATTTATAATAACAAAAATTTTCTGGAAAGATTAGCGAAATATAAAAATTTATGTTAAACAGGCAAAAGCACGAAATCATTTTAAAAAATATTCTAAAAGATATTTACAGCAATAATTTATTAGCTCCTGCTTTGGGCTTTAAAGGCGGCACGGCCTGTTATTTATTTTACAATTTGCCAAGATTTTCTACCGATTTGGATTTCAATTTATTAAACACCGATAAGCAGAATGAGGTTTTTGATAAAATAAAAATTATTGCCAAAAAATATGGAACAGTAGACGAAGCAAGAATAAAAAGAAGAACAATTTTTATAATGCTTAGTTATGAGAAAGGATTGCAAAAAATAAAGATAGAAATTTCTGTTCGTGATTATCAAGATGATTTTGAAATAAAAAACTTTTTGGGAATTTCGGTATTAACGATGATTCCAGAAAATATGTTTGCTCACAAATTGGTTGCAGTGACAGAAAGAAAAAGAATAGCCAATCGCGATTTATTTGATCTTGATTATTTTTTTGAGAAAAATTGGGACATAAATGAGCGAATTATAAAATTAAGAACGGGTAAAAACCTAAAAAAGTATTTGCAATATTTAATTAAATTTATTGAAAAAGAAGTAAAAGAAAAGATGATTTTAGACGGCTTAGGCGAGGTATTGTCTGAAAAGCAAAAAGATTGGACAAAAAAGAATTTGAAAACAAATCTTATTTTCAAGATTAAAAACTATCTGAGCGTAATTTAAATAACAGATAATTATGAAACTACTCATCACTGGCGGAGCGGGATTTATCGGTTCTAACTTTATTCACTATATTTTAGGAAAATATCCAGATTACAAAATTGTCAATTTAGATAAGTTGACTTATTGCGGAAATTTAGATAATCTGAAAGAAGTTGAAAACAATCCGAATTATAAATTTATCAAAGGCGATATTTGCGATAAAGAAAAAGTCACTGAAATATTTGAAAACGAAAAACCAGATTTTATAATTCATTTTGCCGCCGAAACTCATGTGGACCGATCAATTTTAGATCCATACGCTTTTATAAAAACAAATGTTTTAGGAACGCATATTTTACTTGAAACAGCAAAAAAATTTGGAATAGAAAGATTTTTGCATATTAGCACCGACGAGACTTACGGAAGCATAGAAAATGGGAAATTTAAAGAAGAAGACATCTTAATGCCAAACAGTCCTTACTCCGCTTCAAAGGCAAGCTCTGATTTATTAGCAAGATCTTATTTTAAGACCTTCTCTCTTCCTATTATTATCACTCGTTCCTCAAATAATTACGGTCCTTATGAATATCCAGAAAAAGTGATACCTCTTTTTATCAGCAACATTTTAGAAGGCAAAAAAGTTCCTCTTTATGGAACGGGAAAAAATATTAGAGATTGGATTTTTGTTCTTGACAACTGCGAAGGAATAGACACTGTTTTGCATAATGGAGAAATCGGTGAGATTTATAATATCGGCGGCGGAAACGAAAAGACTAATTTAGAATTGACTAAAATTATTTTGAATGAACTTGGAAAAGACGAATCACAGATTGAATATGTAGAAGATAGATTAGGACACGATTTTCGCTACGCTTTGGATATAGAAAAAGCGAAAAAAATCGGTTGGGAACCCAAACACTCGTTTGAAGAAGCGATGAAGAAAACTATTGCGTGGTATTTAGAAAATAAAGATTGGTGGAGAAAATTGAAGCAGGAAGAATTCGGGAAGTATTATGAGAAGCAATATGGAGAGAGGTAGGTAAACTTTTTCACCTTTCATTTTTTTGTCATCCCAGAATTTTTTTCTAAAAGCGAAGCTTTAGAAAAAAATGTCTG
>JAGLIN010000043.1 GCA_023142975.1 Candidatus Parcubacteria bacterium | reverse complement strand
CCTTCTTCGCGTTCATTATATTTTGCGAATTCCGGAGTAAGATTTCCGTCTTGATCATATTTCAAGCTATGCGCATTTTTTATCATTGAACGAAATTTGTAAAGTTTAAATTTTTTGCCGCGACTAATCCTTTCAAGTCTCGCAAAAACCGGACCAGCGCTATCCGATTTTATAATAAGCGCCATTATTATAAAAAACGGCGATAGAATAATAAGCCCAAAAAAAGACGCGATAATATCAAAAATTCTTTTGATAATTTTTCCCCAGCCGTCAAGAGGGGTTCTTTTTACTTCAATGAAAGTAATATCTGAAATAGTTTGCATTTCAAAAAGCGCCGCTTGCGCTTGGAACATATCGGGAACGAATTTGAAGTCAATATTTTTTTCTTGACAGAAATCAAGCAGATCGTGAATTCTTTCTCTTTCTACTTTTGTAGAACAGAGAATTATTTCATCAATGCCAGGATCTTTAAAAATTCTTTCTAATTCTTCTATTTTAAAATCTCTTAATTTGCGAACTACTTTATAGCCAAGAATTTTATTTTTCTTAATTTCTTTGTGCACCGTTTTGACAATTCCGTTATCGCCCAACAAAACTAATCTGTGAAAACCGAGTTTGTATTTATGAGCCAGCCAGCTCTGAATAATTCTAATCATAACTCGACCGGAAATAACAGTCGCGATTGCGAAAAACCAGGCTGCGAAAAATATAAAACGGGAAGAGAACATTTCCCGCTGCATAAAAGCGATAAAAATTACAACCATAAAACCAGCTGAAACGCCAATCATAATTTGGAATATTTCTTTCCAAAGCTTGCGTGTATTGCTTAAGCTATATAAACCTATTAAAGCAAAGGAGATAATAAAAACAGGAGACACAGCAAATGTTATCTCCATAAAATTTCTAAATGGCAAATCAAAAACGATTGGTCTTAATTGCGATAACTCCGCGCTAAATCTTAAAGAATATGCCAGCATTCCCGCCATCATAATCATTAAAAAATCTACTGGCACCAAGAGGATATTGAAAATTAATTCTGATCGTTTCATAGTTCGTATTTCAAATCGCTTAAAATAAATAAATAATAAGCCGAATTTTGTTCCTTGATATAAAATCAAAGCGATAATCATCTATCTAGTTCCGCCATTGCTGACGAGATCAAGCGAGCTACTTTTTTCCCGATTGCTCAGGATTTGCTCTTGCACCAGGCAGGGTTTACCATCACTTGCCGTCACCGACAAGGAAAGAATGTAGATTTAAATTATGAAAATTTAAAGCATCATTCAACTTTTCACCTTTCCTCCGTTCTAAATTTTACAATACAATTTGCTGGCACTAACTATCTTGTTTGTATTCTCTTGTAAAATTTAGAACGGGGTAGTATTGTCTCTGTGGCACTTTCCCTATTCTATACGATTAATAAGTTATAAACAACAAGGGTGTCAGCTATAAGACAAGTCATTAGTCAGAAGTTGTAAAATTAAATTTCAACGACTTATAACTTATATCTGTTCTTGTTATCAATGACTTTGTTATCTATAACCTACTAATCATACAGAACGGTTGCCGTTAGCAACTGCCTACTTCCAAACTGCCCTAAAACTGGAGTTCACACTTTAGTGTGTAGAAAATCTTGACCTAATTGATTTTCTGCAAGTTTAAACTTGCGCTCCAAATATAGAACAATCTGGGGTGTTCGGACTTTCCTCCCCGTTCCAAATTTTACATTACAATTTGCTGGCATTAATCATCCTGTTTTACTCGGGATAATTTGTTCATATTATATTCTCTTGTAAAATTTAGAACGGGGCGATTATCTAATTTACTATTTTAAGCTTCTTCATTATACGAGAAACGACTATTTTGTCAAGCTTCAAACCTTAAGGATTTTATTTGCGGAGTTCATTTTTTAGGGTGTGATATAATATTTTATAGATTAAAACTTGAACTCCAGATTTATTTTAGAATTTACCCTGTGTTTAATTTATCTTCGTCCAGGTCTTTTTTAGATTTATCTTTCTTAGAACTTAGAAAAGATAAACTTGGAAAAAAAGAAAAAAGGACTTTCTAAATGGGATTGAAACTGAATTGCAAAATAGACAAGATTAAATTTATGTCGTAAAATGAAATTATGAATGTGTAATTTAGATTTTAGAGCCTGTTTAAAAACTCCAAAACACACGGAATTTATCCTTTGGGATTTTAAAGAAACAGTTTAGACAGGAGAGACTTCGCAAAAGGCTAAATCCTAAATCTCACTTTTTAAACATGTCCTAAAGAGTAAATCCCGTATATTAAGGGTTTTTTGGAAAAGATTTTAAAAATTTAACTTGATTCGTAATTTATAATTCCGATCAATGGACAAAATCAAGAATCTTAAAACTGAATTTTTAGAGTATCTGGAAATTGAAAAAAACAGATCGCAGTTGACGATTAGGAATTACGATCATTATTTGGATCGGTTTTTGGATTGGGCAATGATAAAAAGTCCAGAAGATATAACGAGTGATTTGGTAAGAAAATTTAGATTATATCTCAATAGATATAAAGATAACAAGGAAAAAGGTTTGAAGAAAGCAACGCAGGATTATTATATAATAGCCCTGCGCGGTTTTTTGAAATATTTAGCAAAACAAGATATTGAAACACTGGCGAGTGAAAAAGTAGAGCTTGGAAAAACACAGGAAAGAGAGGTAGAATTTTTAGAAGCGAATGAAATAGGGCGGTTATTAGAATCTGTAAAAAGTAAAGATGTTTGTTCTCTAAGAGATAGGGCGATTTTAGAACTATTATTTTCAACCGGACTTCGTGTTTCAGAAATAGCAAGTCTTAATAAAGAAAACATAAATCTCAAAAGCGGTGAGTTTTCCGTAAGAGGAAAGGGAGGAAAAATCAGGCTTGTCTTTATTTCTGATTCAGCGAAAAATGCTATACTGAATTATATTAAAAAAAGAAAAGATATTGATCCAGCGCTGTTTATACATTTCAAAAAAGGAAGCGGAGGATATAATAATAAAAATGTAAATAATAAAAACAAAGCTGATTTATCTTTGAGACTTACGCCAAGAAGTATCCAGAGAATTGTAAAAAAATACGCCGTAAAAGCTGGCATCGTAAAAAAAGTAACACCCCATACTTTAAGGCATAGTTTTGCAACGGATTTATTAATGAATGGCGCTGACATCAGAAGCGTCCAATCAATGCTCGGTCATTCCAGTATTACAACAACTCAAATTTACACACACATAACAGATAAGCACTTAAAAGATATTCATAAAAAGTTTCATGGCAGAAAGTAGTAAGTATTTAGTAGCAAGTATCAAGCGTTGACATTGTTTAACGCTCGCTGCTAAAACGCCTTGACCGCAGAACATTTTTTTATTAGAATAGAATAGTTATAGAAGCAAGATGTTGAAGTCGCAATATGTTAAAATCTTAGTGTGTTAAAATGATTCCGGGCCATTAGCTCAGTTGGTTAGAGCGCGATCCTTATAAGGTCGAAGTCCCTGGTTCAAGTCCAGGATGGCCCACAATAAATAAATTCAAAATCTAAAATCAGAAAAGAGTAATTTGGCACTTGAGTTTTGGAATAATTCGGATTTGCATAGTTGATTTAGGTAATATGGATTTTGCAAATAAAAAAACCGTTGTAGAATTAACAACGGTTTTTTCAATTTCTATTAATTTAAACCATCAATATACCTAGCTGCTGCAGTCATCGCTTTATAAACGCTTTCCTTATTTTTCTCGTCAGTTGTTATTATAGAATCTATCATTTTTACTAAAATTCTGTCACTTAGCGAATCATCTGGATGTTCCCAGCTTCTAGCGGTAAATATTTGTCCGGCAAAAACACTTCTCTGATCGTTAAAATCTGTAAATTGCTCTTTAGCAAGCTCCAGATTAGCGGCAGGTTTTTTTGTGGAATCCAGATATAATTTAGCATTTTCTTTTTTAGCCGCAAAATTTAAAAATTCCCAAGCCAAACTGTAGCAATTCGCGCTTGTTTTTGCTGCTTTTCCGCAAAACGCTTTTTTAGGAACAACAGGAACCCAATAACTGGCATAATTAACTTTATTATTCTTATCTAATTGAGGAATTGGAGCAATTTTAAAATTCAAGTTGTTGCCTGTCTTGTTAATTACATTTTCAATATGATGCGAATAATTGACCATCATAACAGCTTTTTTCTGGGTAAAAGCATCTATAGAATACATCTGGTCATCGTTCCATGTATAAACTTTTCTCGCGGGATTAGTAAAATCAGTGTAAAAGTTTACTGCTGCGGAGCTTCCTTTATTGTTGAATGAAACGAGGTTTTTTGCTCTTTCGTTGCTAATATTATTTTGCATTACTAAAAGCATAAGTATATCCTGACTTCTGTTTACATTGCTTCCGCCTCCAAAAGCAGCTCCGGATCTTATAATATCCCCATTTTTGTCAAAGATAGTTAGTTGTTCTGCATACTCTTTAAACTCGTCCCAATCTGCCGGAGGCTTTATTAAATTTTCATTTAGAAAGGCATCGTTGTCATAATATAATGCTAAAGTATCTATATAAAACGGAAGCGCGTAGATATTTCCATCTTTATCGGTCAAATCATTTTTTGTAACTCGCGCAAAAGTGTTCTCAAATTTTACTAAATTCATTATTTCTTTTGGCGCAGGCAAAACTCTATCTTTGTTTTTTTGAAGTGAAAGCCACGAATTTTGAACCATAAATATATTTGGTCCCTCGTCCTCATATTGCCTTTCTCTTACTATATCTTCATAGTCTCCTGGATTACAGATTGGATCACAGATTCTTTCATATTTTATAGTCACATCCAAAAAACCATTTTCGGGTCTTTTTTTGTAAGTGTTAAACTTAGAAAAAATCGCAGTCCAATCACTGGCATTATCCGCAGGACCGACAAATGTCAATATTACTTTTGGAGCTTCCTCTTGTTCAAATCTTACGAAAGGGCATTTATCTACTAAAGGACAACCAGTTATGTACCACGCGACTATCAATAAAAAAAGAATTATAAAACCGATAAAAGATATTTTTTGCTTAGTCATGGGGCTATATTAACATTTTAACATTAAAACAATTTTAAAGATATTCCCCTCTTGAGAGGGGTAGGCTGCGAAGCAGACGGGGTGTGTGAAGAAGTGTCACATATTAACATCTTAAAACACTTTTAACACCATTCCATAGTGTTGATTTCCAGTATCTATTTTTTTTACAACTTTCAATCCGTTTTTTATGGAAAGCTTTTTTATATTTTCCTCGCTAAGACAGTGCTCGTATTTTGGTCCCAGAGGAACTTTTTTGGGAATCCAATCTATAATTACGATACTGCCACTGTCTTTTAAAATTCTTTTGGCTTCAGTTAGAACTGAATTATGGTCATTGCACTGAAAAAGTATATTGGCAAGAATTACCAAATCAACAGAAGCATTATCTATTTTTGATCCGCCAATCATTTCTATGTTTGCCCGAACAGTTTTAACATTAAGTAAATCATATAATTTTGCTTTGCTTAAAACATTTTCCAATGATTCGTTTAAAACATCAATAGCGTAAATTTTACCGCTATTCTTTATTTTCTTAGCGATTGGAATTGTAAAATATCCAGCCCCGCAGCCAAAATCTGCGACAATCATTCCACTTTTAATATTAAGCTCTTCCACAATTTTATCTGGATTCATAAATCCCCCGCTGCCTATTTTGTTGATTTCCATAGTAATAATTTAACATTTTAACAACGAAAACTCCAATGTTATTTTGTTTTAATATTCTACACCACCGCTACTGACGAAATCTTGTCACCATTTTTTAATCTCATTATTCTAACGCCCTGAGTGGCGCGACCAGATTTTGCAATCCTTGCAAGCGGCGTTCTGATCACCTGTCCTTTCTGAGAAATAATTATTAAATCATTATCAAACTGCGTCCCATCTATTATTTTTGAGTTAACTAATGTTCCTGTTTTTGAATTTGTGATAGCTGTTTTTATTCCGCTTCCTCCTCTGTTTTGGATTTTGTAGAATTTTATATCACTTAGTTTTCCGAAGCCATTTTCAGAAATAGTAAAAACATAATTCTTGTCTTTTTGTGAATCAGCAATCACATTCATACTAATAACATTGCTCGCTGATTTAAGTTTGATCGCATGTACCCCCGAAGCAGTTCTGCCCATTGATCTAATCTTTTTTTCTTTAAATCTTATTGACTGTCCATTGGAGGCGACTATGAAAATATTATCTTTTCCATCGCTTGATTTTACCCATCTTAATTCATCGTCCTTTTTTAATTTAATAGCGATAAGTCCAGATCTTCTGACATTGGAGAATTCATCTATGCTTGTTTTCTTTATTATACCATTTTTTGTTGCCATTACAAGGAAACTGATATTTTTTTCTTTTTCTAAGGATATGACAGCTGTTATTGTTTCCTCTGGGGAAAGTTGCAGGAAGTTTACGATTGATTGTCCTTTGGCAGTTCTCGCGCTTGTCGGAATCTCATGCGCTTTTGTTTGAAACACTCGACCGTAATTTGTGAAGAATAACAAATTATTGTGCGTGTTGGTTAGGAAAAAATGATCAATCACATCTTCTTCTTTCATCGCCGCGCCGATAACTCCTTTGCCGCCGCGATGCTGGACATGATAAGTTTGAGAATCCATTCTCTTAATATAGCCTGCTCTAGTCAAAGTTATAATAACATCTTCTTTAGGAATTAAATCTTCTTGTGAAAATTCTCCAAGTCCGCTTTTGTATATTTTGGTTCTTCTCTCATCGCCGAATTTGTTTTTAATTTCTTCCAATTCATTTTTTATAATTTCCTTAATCTTCATTTTACTTTTCAAAATAGCTTCTAATTTTTTTATTAGTTTCATTTTTTCTTCCAATTCATCTTTTATTTTCTGTCTTTCCAAGCCAGCCAATGTTTGAAGTCTCATTTCTAAAATAGCTGTTGTCTGTCGTTCGCTTAACTTAAATTTTTTCATTAAGTCGCTATGCGCTTTTTCTTTCGTTGGCGCCTTTTTGATTGTCTGGATAACTTCATTGATATGATCTAAGGCTGTGCTCAAGCCCTCTAAAATATGCGCTCGTTCTTTTGCTTTATTTAATTCAAATTGTGTTCTCCTTCTAACAATTTCCTCGCGATGGATAATATAATATTCAAGAATCATTTTTAGATTCAGAATTCTTGGCTGCAGACCGTCAACAAGAGCGAGCATATTATAATGGAACGCTTTTTGCAAGTCAGTAAGTTTATATAATCTGTTTAAGATTTTCTTCGGATACGCGTCATTTTTGAGATCAATAGCGATTCTTACGCCATCCCTATCTGATTCATCGCGAATATCTTTTATTCCTTCAATCTTTTTTGTTTTCACCAGATCAGCCATTTTTTCAATAAGAGTAGATTTATTAACTTGGTAAATCATTTCCGAAACTATAATTTGAAATTTCCCTTTTTTATTTTCCACAATTTCAACTTTGGCGCGCATATCTAATCTTCCCTTTCCTGTTGAATATGCCTGAAGAATATCTTTTTGTCCGTAAACTAATCCTCCCGTGGGAAAGTCCGGACCTTTTATAAATTTTAGCAAATCTTCTATGGTGGCTTCGTCATTATCTATTAAATAAATTATTGCTTCTATAATCTCGCTTAAATTATGCGGTGGAATATTTGTTGCCATTCCGACTGCAATCCCGATAGTCCCATTTAATAAAAGTTGAGGAAGTTTAGCTGGCATAACGGATGGCTCTTTTCGGCTCTTGTCGTAATTATCGGTAAAATTAACTGTGTCTTTGTCTATGTCATAAAGTATTTCCTCTGTAATAGCGGCCATTTTAACTTCGGTATATCTCATCGCTGCCGCTGAATCGCCGTCCATTGATCCGAAATTTCCTTGTCCGTTAACCAGTGGGTATCGCATTGAAAAATCTTGCGCCATTCTGACCATTGATTCATAAACAGCTGCGTCTCCGTGAGGATGATATTTCCCCAAAACCTCTCCGACAACGGTAGCGGATTTTTTAAACTTGGCCTGCGGTTTAAGTCCAATATCATGCATCGCGTACAGAATTCTTCTATGAACCGGTTTCAGTCCATCCCGAACATCTGGCAACGCGCGCGCGACAATCACGCTCATCGCGTAATCCAAATAACATTCCTGCATCTCATCGGTTATCGGCTTATTTTCAATCTTGCCGATATTAGTGTCTTGCGACTTAGCCTTTTCTGTTTCTTGTTTTTTCATATTTAAAATATTTATTATTTACCGGAGTTCAGGTTTCAGCCTGTAAAATTTTCATTGCGCTTCTCCAGATTCTAAATCCTCAAAGGATTCGGAATCTTCCTCATTGAATTTTTCCAGATCATCAACTCTCTTATTTATTTCCTCGTCTAATTCTTTTAACTCTGGAAAAGGAGGAAGGTTTAAATTATTAGAATTGTTATGATTAGCAGAATTTATTTTAGTTGATTTATTTAAACTAAGGTTTATTTTCCAAATGCCAATCATAACAAGCATACAAAAAATAACCAAAATCCACATCATCCTAACCTTCTCATTTTCTGGTCTATTTTGAATTTTTTTAATAGTTTTAGTGATCTTTTTTAAAATAGAATTTATTAGAGTTTTTATGTTTTCACATTGTCATTCCCGCGGAGGCGGGAATCTAGTAAGTCTCAGTAAATTATATTTATCGTATAATTTTGTTAAGTGAGACTTACTGGATCCCAGATATTTTTTTCTAAAGCTTCCCTGTCTGCCGACAGGCAGGGCTTTTAAAAAAATTCTGGGATGACGAAACAAGAAAGGTTTACATTACGCAACTTTCATTATCACCGTTTCCGATCCTTCTTGGGGCAAATCCTTCTTCTTAATACTAAATTTATTAACAGCGTCTTTGGGTGAAGTCCCGCGTTCTTTGCAAAATTTATCAACGGTGTCTAATTTTAGCAATTCTCCTTTTATTCCTGAAATTTTGTAGTGCATCGGGATTATTATCCTTGGTTCAATTTGGCTGATAATGGTGTTTGCTGATTTCCAATCAATTGTGAAAACTCCGCCGACGGGAATAAATAAAATATCAATCTGTCCTATTTTTTCCAGTTGTCCGTTGATAAGAGTATTCTGTCCAAAATCTCCTAAATGGCAAATTTTTATACCTTCCATTTCTGTCACATAAATTATGTTCTGTCCTCTTTCTTTTCCTTCTTGATTATCGTGATAGGAATCGATTCCTTTAATTGTCACTTTTTTTATTTCATATTCTCCAGCGCTGTCAATAATAAAAGGATTGTTTTTAATGACTTGAAAATTGTTATGATCGTAGTGATTATGGCTAATGGTCACAATATCGGCTGATCCAAAAGGCGGTCTCAGTCCGATTTTTTTATCAAAGGGGTCGGTGATCAAAACGATATCTTTGCTTTGGATTTTAAAACAGCTTTGTCCATACCAGATGATGTTCATATTGATATTTTAATATTTTAATATTTTAAGACTAACATAAATTATGCTGTTTGGCAAAAAAATAAGAGAATGTTTTAATCTGATATTGATTATCAGAACATTCTCTATGAAAGTTGTTAATTTTATTCTCCTGCGTTTATTTTAAAGACACTGTATGTGCCATTGAAATAAACTTTGACACTGTATGGACGATCAGTGTCAAAATATATGGGAGGCTTATCGTCAGTCAAACTTATATCGTTTTTTATAAAGTAAACGATATCCTTTCTCCCATAATTTGATACGGTCCCGAATTTAATCTTGAACGAACCGTCAATATGACGGGCCTCTTTTTCGTATTTCTCCTGTCCATTGTCCAAGACAACTTTTATTGTTCCTTTCCCAGTTCCGAAAATATAGAAACTGGGATGTTCCCAATAAAGCGGGATGCCCCAAAATTCGTCTGATGCGTCGCTATTGAAAACAGTGACATTCCCACATGTTTTCAACGATTCATCCTGAATGACAAATTTTCCTTCGTATCCATAGTCTTTCTTGGTTGTGTCACTAGAGAAATTCTCTGGAGACAGGCCGTCAATATATGTGATACATTCCAATCCAAGCAGCAAAACAAAAATTATTGCTGCTAACCAAAACAATCCAGGAAGGATGGTTTTGGTAGATGGGATTTTGGAGGCTATGGAAGAAGTTTCAGAAACCTTCAATATTGTTGGAGCAATTAAAAATATTACTGCAACAATGACAATGAGAATTGCTGAAAACCAAAGCGGAATACTAAACATTGTCAGTATTCCGACAAGTAGGAAAATCAACAGGATTGCTTTATCTCTATTCATTCCTCATCCCTTCTTTTTTTGTCTCGTTCTTTATATCCAGTACCAAAACCAACACCAAATTCAGCGCCAACTTTAGCAGGAGTGCCTTTGCCATCCCCAGTACCAATTACAGTAACATCCTTTACTTTGCCTGCTACTTCTTTAGCAATCTCAAAGTCCATTGCATCACCTCTGGTCAATTCTGTGTCTTCTATAATGGCTTCTAATCTATTCCTTATACCTCCTCCTTTTTTTTGCTCCTGAAGCGCTTTTTCTTTCTCCTGAAGAACAAGTTGTTTCTCAACAAGGACACCTTTTTCCGCAAGATGAATTTTCCTTCTTGCATCCTCTGTATCTTTGTGAAGTCTGATATTTCTAACTAAAATTTCCTCGACATTTATAGCATATGTCTCTTTTAATGCCGCGTTAACTATAGCCTTGACTTTTTCAGAAATATCCTTGCTAAGTTTGGATTCACTTTTTTGCTCTCCAGCTTTGGTTTCAGCTGATAGTGCAACCGATTTGATTGCATCATCTAAAACCATTCTTCCACAAATCCCTCTAAGAGCCGCTTCTACTCTCATTAGAAGCAAATACATCCAATTTTCAGGTAATGGAACATTGCCTCTTTTTCTCTCTTCGTCTTCAATCGCCATTATTTCTTCAGGCGTAAAGATGATTTCGTAAGTGGGTTTTTGGGATTCTGTTGCCCTTGCTCTTATTTCCACAGTTACTTCCGCAGAATCGTCCTCAAAGTCAAGTTTATCTTCGTCACCTCTCATAAAAATCCTAATCATTTTAGTGGCATCTACAGTAACTTTTCCTCTGATTGTCATGACCCCAGGAACCAGAAAATGGAGACCTGACTTCCATGTCGTATAATATCTTCCAAATATTTCTATTATCCATTCCTGTTTTTGAGGAACAGTTTTATACATCTTTAAAAGAATATACACAACAATTCCAGAACCCATTATTCCTATTCCCAAGAAAGTAGGACTTTTACTTCCCGCAATCAAGAAGATTACAGAAAACACGGCTACTGCTACAATGCCAGCCATTACTATAAACAATATAATAGCTTCAATTCTATTCGCTCTGTTTGTCTTTTCAGGTTCTCTGCTCCCTTTTGGACGTACTTCCACCCCATGCACTTTTTTGAACTCTTCAGGTGAGAGTACCCCATCTTCATCCGTTTTATCCGTATCATTCATTATCATCATCACTCATCTCCATTTATTTTATTATTAAATTATCAAGATACATTCCCAATGAAAGATATTAAACGCTTTATTTAAAGCGCAATCTTTCATCATCAGAACAGGTTATCGTACATCAAAAAACAGAGCCTGTCAAGCCCTGCGCCAAATTTCACTAAATTTTATCGCCTGTAAATTTTTCCCCTAAAATCAATTCTGGTGATATAAAAAATATTTCCCTGACAAAAGAACTTCATCCTAAATTTGCCAAAACGAAATCTGTGAGTAGCAGGAGGCAAATCAACCAATGGTTTAGCAAAAACCATCGGGTCTTTGGCAGAAAGAAAATAGTTAATTTTCCCGCGAATTTTAGAGACCTCTTTAGCAGAGAGCTTTTCAATGTCCTTTTTGGCTTTCTCAGTGAGAATAGATTTATAATTTCCCATGGTGATTATAAAGAATGTATTTTGCTTTTAGAGATGTCTTTAAGCGCTCCTTCATATTCGCGTTTTGCTTCCTCGCGATGTTCTTCGGTAAATGGCCAATTAGTTTCAAGCTCGTCAACTAACTTGCCAACCATGTTGGAATCGTATTCTTTGTCTGGCAAAGTATCAAATAATTTCTCGTCAATTCGACAACAAAACTCCCAAAATGCGTATGAGTCAAACAAAAACCAAGCGGGTCTTTTTTGTTTGTCAAACCCGACAACAGCGTTGAATTTTTTTGGCAGCGACGCTTTTGGCGGAGCAAACTCCGAGAAGTGTTTTACTTTGGAAATAGGAGATAGAGTTCTTGCTTTGGCTGAAAGTTTTAATGATCTTTTCTTTTTCAAAACCATAATATTTTGTTATTTTTAACTATTTTTATTTTACCAAATTATTTTAAGAGCGTCAATTTTACTAATTTAGGAAGTCCCAACTAAATTATTCCACTCCTCCAAACTCAACTCCTGCGCGCGGGCGTTTGGATTTATTTTTGCTTTTGATAATATTTGAGAAGCGTCTTCTTTGCTAATCTGCAAACCAGCTGACAAATTATTAATCAGCTTTTTTCTTTTAGACGAAAATCCTATTTTTATAATTTTAAAAAGCTTTTTATAATATTCGTCAGAATAATTTTTCTTAATATTTTTAATTCTTAAAATCGCCGAATCAACTTTTGGTTCGGGATAGAACGCGGACTTATCAACATAACCAATAATCTCTGGTTCGCCGTATATTTGAACGCTTAAAGCTAAAACGCTCAATTTCTCAGGACCTGCGCAGATTCTCTCCGCTACCTCTTTTTGGACAAGTAAAACAATCAATTCTGGCTGAATGCTGTTTTCTAAAAATAATTTTATCACTGGCGAAGTGATATAGTAGGGAATATTAGAGATTAATTTGTACTTTTTATTTTCAGAATGTTTATTAATTAGCTCATTTAAATTTATTTTTAAAATGTCGTCATTAATGATTTTTAAATCGGAGGGAAAACCGAAGGCGACATTAGCCAGTGTCGCCTTCGGTCTTCCCTCTTCTTTAATCAACCCTGTCATTTTTTTGTCTTTTTCTATCGCAACAACTCTCTTACATTTTTTAACAAGTTCGTTTGTAAGCGTTTTCAATCCAGGGCCGATTTCTAAAACAAAATCGTTTTTATTAAGTTCAGATGCTTTGATTATTTTATTTAAAACTTTTTCATCAATCAAAAAATTCTGTCCTAAACTTTTAAGGGCTTTTAAATCTTTTTCTTTTAATATTTTTTTAATTTCAGTTTTAGAAAACATTTTTTTAATTTCTATTATTTGTCATTGCGAGGAGCCTGAGCGAACGCAGTGAGTGAAAAGGCGACGAAGCCCTGCCTGTTCGGCAGACAGGAATCCCGTAGCTAAGCTCTTTGCGCGTAGTTACGGGATTGCTTCGTCATTCCACTCCGCTACCGCTCCGTTCCATTCCTCGCAATGACATTAATTTAAACTTCAATAACTTCATCCTCCCCTAAATAACTATATTCCTGTCTTTTAAATTCCGCTAAATCTTCTGGGATATCGGAAATAAAACGGGAAGACATATTTGCTTGTGTTGAACCGTAAATTTTTCTTGTTCTCGCAAAAATAAGATATGCTTTCTTTTTCGCTCTCGTAATTCCGACATAGCATAATCTTCTCTCCTCTTCCATTTCAGAAGGATCCTGAATACTTCTGGAATGAGGAAGCAGTCCCTCTTCCATTCCAATTATAAAAACAGCGCTAAACTCAAGACCCTTAGCGGAATGGAGAGTCATTAAAGTTACCGTATCTTGCGAATTATCTAAATGATCTAAGTCGGTTGCCAGTGCAATTTCTTCTAAAAATATCGGCAAGCTTTTTTCCGCAGAAAAATTACCATATTTTTCTACAGCGCTAAAAAGCTCTTTTACATTTTCCCATCTTCTTTCTCCTTCTTCTGTACCATCTTTAATATATTTTTCATAGTTAATATTTTTTACAAGATAATCAAGCAATTCGGATATTTTGATCTTGTTTATTTTATCTTGGCACTTTAGAATAATTTCCGCAAAACTTTTTATTTTCTTAATCTTACTTTCTGGAATATTTTCACAATTACAATTAAACAACGCTTCAATAATATTTTCATTCCCGTTCCGCTGGAGTCTCTCCGCAGAGGACTCCAGCGAATTTTTTTCTATTTCTGCCATTATTTTTCCAAAAGTCACTTGTCCAATATCTCTTTTTGGAACATTGATAATTCTTTCCAAACTTGCCTGATCATTTGGATTTTGAATAAGCCGCAAATAAGCAATAACGTCTTTTATTTCTTTTCTTAAGTAAAATTTTATACCGCCGACGATTTTGTATGGAACACCATACTGTAAAAACGCTTCTTCTACAGATCTTGATTGCGCGTTTGTGCGATATAAAATCGCGATGTCTTTCAAATTTATTTTTTCATTACCTAATTTTTCATTTGTTAATTTAGCGATTTCAGCAACAATAAACTCCGCTTCTCCTTTTTCATCTGCCGCTTCATAAATAACAATTGGCTCACCGACTTTCTTTTCGCTCCAAAGCTTTTTTTCCTTGCGATTAACATTGCGCGAAATTATTTGATAAGAAGCATCTAAAATTGTTTGCGTGGAGCGATAATTCTGTTCCAATAAAATTACTTCCGCTTCGGAATAGTTTTTTTCAAA
>JAGLIN010000042.1 GCA_023142975.1 Candidatus Parcubacteria bacterium | reverse complement strand
CATAAATTTCGATGAGCTTTGCTTAACAAATCAACCAATCTATACTGCGCGTAATTCGTGTCTTGATATTCATCAACCATCACATAGCGGAATTTATCTTGATATTTTCGTAAAATTTCCGGCTTATCTAAAAATAATAAGATCGTCTGCATAATTAAATCGTCAAAATCTAAGGCATTATTTTCTTTCAATTTTTTTTGATATACATTATAAATAATACTGACCTGCTCTTCAAAATAACCATCGGCAATATTGCTAAAACTTTCCGCGTCTTTTAGTTCGTTTTTAGCGTTGGAAATATGAGACAAAATTGACCGCGGATTAAACTGTTCTGAATTTACTTCCAGCTCTTTCATAATTTTCTTAATCATTGAAATTTGATCATCGCCATCATAAATAACAAAGTTTTTCTTATAGCCGACTGCTTCCGCTTCTTGTCTTAAAATTCTGACACAAATATTGTGAAAAGTGCCGATGATGGGGTATTGAATATTGGAAACTCCCCCTTTAGCAAAGGGGGCGGGGGGGATTTGAAAATTATCTGCTGATTTTTCGTAGATGTTTGGACTGTTTGCATAGACCGTTTCTTTAAGCAACGCGCCTACTCTGCTTTTCATTTCTTGGGCGGCTTTGTTTGTAAAAGTTACGGCAAGAATATTAGTCGGATTTATTTTTTCCTTGCCGATAATATAAGCAATGCGATGCGTTAAAACTTTAGTTTTTCCAGACCCCGGTCCGGCAATTATCAAAACAGGCCCGTCTGTCGCAATAACGGCTTTCCTCTGTCTTTCGTTTAAATTTTCTAAAATATTTTCCATAAGAGTATTATAGCATAGATTTTATAAATAAAGATAAACCTACCTGAATTCAAAATTTATATATTCGGAGTGTCAAACGAGCCACAGCGGAGTTTGACTGAAATATCGCCAAACAGTAGAACTACGCTGTGGCTCGTTCTACACTCCGATTTGCTGTTGTCTCTAAATTTTGATAAGATTTAAATATCTAACATAACAATACAACAATGCTATCTTTAAATACTCCAATTGAAAAGCTTCCCCAAATCGGTCCCGTCTATATTCAGAAACTTCGTAAGCTTGGAATTAGAACGGCGGGAGATTTACTTTTTCATTTTCCTTTTCGTTATGATGATTTTTCTGATGTGAAAAAAATAAGCGATGCCGAGGTTGGCGAAATTGTGAGTATCGTCGGCAAGATAATTGATATTCGGAATATTAGAACAAGAAAGAAAAGAATGAATCTGACAGAAGCGCTGATTAAAGATGACTCGGGAATGATTAAAGCGATTTGGTTCAATCAGCCGTTTTTAACCCGCAATTTAAGAATAAACGCCAATGTCAGTTTAAGCGGAAAAGTCGTTTACGCGCAAGAGGGTTTGCAGCTTTCTAATCCGGCTTATGAACTAATTGGAAAAAAACAAATTATTCACACCGGGAGATTCGTGCCTGTTTATCATGAAACGGAAGGACTTTCTTCAAAATGGCTGCGCGCCTATATTAAACCGCTTATCAAATTGGCGAATGAGATAGAAGAATATTTGCCGTATGAAATTATAAAACGACAGAAATTTTTTGGAATTTCAGAAGCGATTAGGCAAATTCATTTTCCCGCGGATGAAAATAAAGCAGAAACAGCGAAACGACGCTTGGCTTTTGATGAGCTGTTTTTAATTCAGATTTATATGCTTACGCAGAAAAAGAAATGGCAAAAAAATAATGCGGTTAAAATAAAATTTAACGAAGAAGTTAAGAAAGAAGTAAAAAAATTTATTAACAGTCTGCCATTTAAATTAACTAATGCCCAAAAAATTTCTTCCTGGAGCATCATTAAAGATTTAGAAAAAAGCCAGCCGATGAATCGTCTTTTGGAAGGAGATGTCGGATCTGGAAAAACTCTCGTCGCTTTTATCTCCGTGCTAACAGTTATAAAATCTGGCTATCAAACCGCGCTTATGTCTCCGACAGAAATTTTAGCAAGACAGCATTTTGGGGAGGCAGTAAAAAGATTTGGTAATTATTCAAAAACTGGAGTTCACTCTTTAGAGTGTAAAAATTCTAATTTAGATAAAACAAATTCTTGCAGGTTAAAACCTGAACTCCAGATTATAGATATTTCAAAAACCACAACGGTCGCTCTTCTCACGAGAAGCGAGAGTAAAATTTATGAGAGCAATAAAATAAAAAAAATAAGCAAAAATAAATTGCTTGAAAAAATAAAAAACGGAGAAATAAACTTTTTGATTGGCACGCATTCTTTAATTCAAGAAAAAGTTATTTTTAAAAATTTAGCTCTTTCAATAGTTGACGAACAGCATCGTTTTGGGATTGATCAGCGCGCGAAAATAAATAGCAATGTTTTAAACATAAAAGACGGACTGAAAACTGTTCCCCATCTTCTCTCAATGACTGCTACTCCGATTCCAAGAACTTTGGCGCTTACTATTTACGGAGATTTAGATTTGTCCATTCTTGACGAAATGCCAAAAGGCCGCCAGAAAATAATTACAAAATTAGTCGCGCCAGCAAATCGCGAATTAGCGTATCAGTTTATTCACGACCAAATAAAAAAAGGCAGGCAGGTTTTCGTAATTTGTCCCTTGATTGAAGAATCGGATATTTTAGAAGTTAAATCCGCGACAGAGGAATATGAAAAATTGAGAACAAAAATTTATCCCGCTTTGAACATCGGACTTTTGCATGGAAAAATGAAGCCAAAAGAAAAGGAAGAAGTTATGCAAAAATTTTCTGACCAAAAAATAGACATTTTAGTTTCCACTTCCGTGATTGAAGTCGGGATTGATATTCAAAACGCGACTGTTATGGTCATTGAAGGCGCGGACAGATTTGGTCTTGCCCAGCTCCATCAATTCAGAGGTCGTGTCGGCCGTGGCAAGCATCAATCATTTTGTTTCTTGTTTACTGATTCAACTTCCGTCAAAACAAACCAGCGGTTAAAAGCATTAATAAAAAGTTCAAACGGATTTGATCTCGCAGAACAGGATTTGAAAATCAGAGGCCCTGGCGAATTAGTCGGCGTTCGCCAATCTGGCTTGCCCGACTTAGCGATGGCGTCTTTGTCTGATTTTGACTTAATAAAAAATGCCCGCCAAGAAGCGGAAGGGATTATTGAAGAAGACAGCGAATTAAAAAAATATCCAAGGCTCGCTGAGAAATTAAAAATGTTTACGAAGAAGATTCATTTTGAATAAAGGAGCATGCTTGTTTCTTGTGTTTCGTCACAGTTTTGTTATATATTTTTTGACAAATAGGTATTTTTATTTTATTATAATGGCAGAATTAATTCATTGTTTTAATTGTAAACATGAACACTATTCAAATATATCTTGACGCTATTTCAAAAAGATTTAAAATTGACAAAAATCTTGCTTTTGAAATTTTAGCAATGGTTTTGATACTTGGTAAATCATATGACGAAGTAGTTAATGAAATTTGGACAGGCAGACAAGACGAGGGATCGGATTGTGGATTTGATGGTATTTTTATTGACGAAGAAAATATGATTATACATGTTTTTCAGATAAAAAATTCTTCGAATTTAAAAGAAAACGAGTTAGATAAACTCGAAACTGATTATAGAAAGATATTTACTGAAAGCAATGCATTAAATAAAAGAATGAGCCCAGAAATCAAAAGGGTTTTTGATAATTATGGAAACATTACTAAATCGGGAAAAGTTTTAAAGGTTAAATTATATTTTATTTATAATGGAGAAAATGACAGTAAGCAGTATCAATATAATCAAGAGCTTTTTAAAAAATACAACAACACTAAAAAGGAGCCGAGTTTTGAAATTATTGACTCAACTAAACTTTACAAGCAATTTGATATTCTCCAGACATTAAAGAGAAAAGTTGATCTTGAATTTAGTTTTAACCCCATCAAAACCAATATTGAACCGTATAAAGATCAGGGGATTTTTTCGTTTCAATTAGGACAGGTGAACGCCGTTAGTTTTAGGATGTCTGCTTTGCAATTAGGTAAACTGATAGACCAAGAGATAGAGAAAAATGGAACAATGGATTTTTTGTTTTCAGAAAATATCCGTGGCTTTTTAGGAATAAATCAAATTACAAACAGAAAAATATTAGAAACACTAGAAAATAAAGAACAGTCATTTTTTTTCCCTTTCCTAAATAATGGACTGACTATTATTTGTCAAAAAATGAATTGGACATCTGAATTGCAAAACAAAACGCACATTGTTAGGGTTATAAATCCAATGATTGTTAATGGACTACAAACAACTAATGTTATTTATAAAATTTACAAAGAAGATCGTGATTTATTGGAGAATGTTTATTTAATTGTTAAGCTTTATGAAACAGAAGATCAAAGCTTGATTGATTTAATTACAGAAGCAACTAATACACAGAGCGCAATAAATTATAGAGATCAAATAAGTAATAAAAAATTTAACAAAATAGCAGAAGATTTTTTTGCTAGCAAGGAAATAAGATATGATTCTAAAAGAGGAGACACTATTAAAAATCCACTGCTTGATAAAGGAATCAAGGAGTCAATTAGTAGTGAATTAGCTATTAAGTTTTGGTATGCTACCTATAACAAGAAACCGCATATTGCTAAAAATTCAATTAAAACTGTTTTAAGAGAAGTTTTTTTGGCAACCAAATATGAAGATGAAAAGTTAGCGAATTTGTTTTCTGGAAATAAAGAATCAGAAATTTATGAGCAACTTTTTACAGCATATCGGATTTATAAATTAACAGCCAATAAAAGAAAAAGGTTTTTAAAAGACAGCGAGGAAGATTTTGTTTTTCAGGCGGATGAAATTATTGCTTATGGAATTTTTAAAGAATTAGAAAAAAATGAGGAGCTAAAAGACTTTTCAAATGAAGACTTAAAAAATACTTATAAAATTGTATACAATAATGTGAAACAATGTGTTGAAGAAGAAAAAAATAGAAAAAATGGAACTTACTCGCACAATAAATATTTTAAAAGCGAAAGATGCTTAGAAGATTATAATGAGATTATTGAGAGATAATATGGTGGTTTAGATCCAGATAATTTTTTAAAATCACAAACGGCTTTAGCCAGGAAATATCATTTTGAATAAAAAAACAGAAGCGAACTGAAATCGCTTCTGTTTTAATTTTATCTAATATTTCAACTAAATTAGATTACATTAAAAACTTCAATCTACCCATTCAAAATATAATCAATCACCGACAAAATTCCATAAGCCAGAAACGCGACAGCGAGTCCAATTACAGCAGAACCAAAAGTTCTTTTTGCTGATTTCATTTTCTCTTCATCGCCCACGGAAAATATATATTTAATTCCAGCGAAAACAATAAAAAACAAAGCGATTAGTCCGATAAGAGAGAGGAGATATAGTGTGACAACTATTACCGCGTCTGATAAAGTGGAAATTTTGCTTTCAATAGGATTGCAAGGAATACCAATGGCGGGACCGCAAGTTACCTGAGCGTAAACAGGTACAATGTTTACAATAAAAATTTGTATTGAAATAAAACAAAAATACAGTAAAAATAAAATGTTTTTAGAAGACGATGTTTTATTTTTTATCATAATCATAAATTAAGCTTTGCGCGCCAGACGCTTAGTGTCTTTTTGTGACATAGCAAAGTAAGAAAGTTATACATTTATAGTTATTCTTCCATCAACTTCTCAAATTCTTCTTTTTCAATTGTCTCAATTTCTATAAGCTTGTTTGCTATTTTGTCTAATTTATCTTTATTTTTATTTATGACTTCAATTGCTGTCTTTAAAGCGTCATTTATAAATCTTTCAACCTCGTGATCGATATCAGCAGCGACTTGCTCGCTGTAATTTCTTTGTTCGTGGATTTCTTTTCCAAGAAAAACCGTATCGCTATGCTGTCCGAAAACAATCGGTCCAAGCTTTTCACTCATACCATATTTTGTAACTAATTCTCTGGATAATACGCTTGCTCTGCTCAAATCATTACTAGCTCCCGTTGTTAAATCGTTAAATACTATTTTTTCCGCCGCGTATCCGCCGAGAAGCATTGCTAAATTATCAACAAATTCTGATTTTGAGTGCAGATGTTTATCTTCTGTGGGTAAATTTAAAGTATAGCCAGCAGCGCGTCCTCTGGAAACAATTGAGATTTTATGGATTGGGTCTGTATTAGGCAAAAGATGTCCGAGTAATGCATGCCCAGCCTCGTGGTAAGCGGTGATTTTCTTTTCTCTTTTAAGAAGCAGGTTGCTTTTTCTTTCTGGACCAAGCATAACTTTTTCCACCGCCTCTAATACCTCTTTATTCTCTATAACTTTTTTATTTCTTCTTGCGGCTAAAATAGCGCCTTCATTTAATAAATTATAAAGATCCGCTCCAGAAAACCCAGGTGTTCTTTCGGCGACTTTTCGCAAATCAACATCTTTTGACAGTGGCTTGTTTTTAGCGTGCACTTTCATAATTGCTTCTCTGTCTTTTATGTCTGGCAAATCAATCATTACTCTTCTGTCAAATCTTCCTGGGCGGAGCAAGGCTGGATCCAAAACATCAGGTCTGTTGGTTGCGGCAATAACAATTACGTTTGTTTCTGTGTCAAAACCGTCCATTTCAACTAAAATTTGGTTTAATGTCTGTTCTCTCTCATCATGTCCGCCGCCTAAACCTGCGCCGCGATGCCGCCCGACTGCGTCTATCTCGTCAATAAATAAAATACTTGGCGCGTTTTTTTTGGCGGTTTTAAATAAATCTCTCACGCGTGAAGCGCCGACTCCGACAAACATCTCTACAAATTCCGAACCGGAAATATTAAAGAACGGCACGTCAGCTTCTCCAGCTACCGCTTTGGCTAATAATGTTTTTCCTGTTCCTGGAGGTCCAAGTAAAATAACTCCGCGGGGAATTCGCGCGCCAAGATCCAAAAACTTTTTAGGACTTTTTAAAAACTCAACGATTTCTTTAAGTTCTTCTTTTGCTTCTCTAACGCCAGCGACATCTTTAAAAGTTGTTCTTTTTTTCTTTTCTCCCGGCTTTAAAAATCTGGCAGTTGATCTTCCGAATGTCATCGCCTGAATATTTGACTTTTGCGCCTGCCCCATCATCATCCATAGAAGAAAGCCGATTAAAAGAAGCGGCAAGAGAATCGGCAACAACATACGCGCCCACTTTTCCGCGCCAGATTCGCCTATAATGGAAATATTCGCTTTACTGATTTTTTCGTTTTCAACGTTGTAATCTTCTCTTAACAATTTCTCCAACGAAGAACTGGTGTCCTTTCTGGAAACTTCTTTAACGCCATCTGTCAGCTCAATCTCTATCGTGCTGTCTTTTTGCTTAACAACTACTTGCTTAACCTTTTCTTCATTAATCTTGCCTGCTAATTCGCTTAATGTTATTTCTTTTGGCTTTTCTTCAGAAGCGTCAAAAAGGGCAAAAACAGACGCGGTAAAAACAAAAAGTAGGACGATTGTTAAAAGATTTTTTACTAAATCTTTTTTGCCTGGTTTTGCGGAAGTTTCGTTTTTATTGTTATTCTTCTTACTTTCTTTATTACTCGTATTCTTCTTTTTCATAGATAAATATTGTTTTAAATTAATTATGATGCGGTCGTAGGGGCGGGTCGCGACCCGTCCCTACGACCGCATCATTCCTATATCTCATAATATAATACAGAATTTCAGTTTTGTATAGGGGCAAATAAAAAAAGATGGAAATTTTGCCAAAAAGTTTTATGGCGTTTCCATCTCATAAGACGAAAGATCTTTCGTCTTTTATTTTGTATTCGTATTTATATTTGTTTTCTAATAGTGTTTCAATAAGCTTATTTATTCTTTTAGAGTTTTCTCCTTTAACTCTTACAAATATCTCACGGCTTATTGCAGTATCATTCACTGTCCACCTTATTATTTCCAATCCACTATTTATGATCACGCCCTTTACTCTTTCCGTGTTGCCTTTATAACCAAGAACTATAGTGAATCCCGCTGCGTTTATTTTGCCTCCACCTTCATTCATTAAATTATTCAACTCGCATTCCTCCTAATCTTATTATTTTTATAAATTTAAAACAGCTCTATTCTTTGAGCTGCTTACTTCTAATCAAATTTACCCGAAAATTAAATCACAAGAAAATAGCCCAAAGTAAATAGAGCTAATAGTTGTAGGCTTAACAACGCCTGATTAAAATTTCTTGTGTTTATGTTTTCCATGCTTGTAGAATATCATATAGAATGTATCTGTCAAATCTTTACCGCATTGGCGTGGAATGTAGAACGAGCCACAGCGAAGTTCTACTTGAAAAAGAAAGTTAACTACCCTTTCGGTCAAACTTCGCTGTGGCTCGTTTGACACTCCAAAAATTGTTAAAATGACACTGTGGATAACTTCTCTTGACAAGTTTTTATAACTTGATATACTCCCTCGTAGAGTTAATAAAAGATTTATGATAACATTTAATTCACAATCAATGCGAACGACAGAATCCCAAACAGCTGGAAGTTTTGTGATTGTGAAAATTAGCCTACTAATTAGGTAGTTTGCTTTTGACTTAGTTTATCCAAACAGGATTACAAAACAAAATCAAAAGCAACCTACGAAGATAGTGGGTTTTTTGTTAGGAGGGGGCTTAGTCGAACCTGGTTATGACGTTAGGTTGACATCCTAAAGATTGGAGGTTCAAATCCTCTGGCTCCCATTTTAAAAAATAAAAATTACAAATGTGCAGAATGGTGTTGTGATTTAAACGATTCCATCCCCCGCAACACCAATCCTGTCGATCATAATCAACAAAAGGCCTTGTCAGCCAAACCACAGAAAGGGCGGAGAAGTATGGATTCATTATAAAATCATAATGAAATTATAATTACAAAAAATTATATTAAACTTCCCATACTCCTCCACCCCCAAATTATTTTTCTCGGCTAATTGTGTTTAAAAATTTTGAATATAGGTAGAGGAGAAAAATGCTCGTTTGTTTGAAACATAAACAAACGATAAGAATACTCTGAATCACGAAAGTATTCCTAAGCCGGGAATGACTGAAGATTACAAATCTTCAAAACCCACAAAAGTTAATATCAAAAAAGCTTTTGCAGAGAATAGGGGCAAACAAAAAAGTTAAAAAATGACATTTATTAAAAACATAACCGCCCCTTTCTCATCCTCCTTTTTTCCAAAGACGATTTCTGTTTATAAAAATTTTGTAAATAGAAACTGTCTCGCGAAAAAAAGTCGCAGACACCACAGAAAGGGTATTTAAAACTATGGTACCCTCACAATCACAACAAGCGGACATATCTTTACAAAAGACGAATGTTAAAACTTTAACAATTTCCGCTTGCTTCATTCTTAATGGAGAGAACATAACAATGGAAGAACAAATTATAACACCGGTAATAACAGCTGCAGACATTAAAGACAATAAGGGAAGATCAGATATAAGAAAGCTAAAGGGTCATTATTATGGAAGACCCGATATAAAAGGTCATCTTAATCCAGTTTAAAAAAACATTTTTAAATTTCTTCCTTTTCTTTTTTTCAAACAAACCAATTTAAA
>JAGLIN010000041.1 GCA_023142975.1 Candidatus Parcubacteria bacterium | reverse complement strand
GAACAAAACATTTTTGAATTAGTCTTCAACTCCACATGAACTTCCATTCCGATAGTTGGTTCGTATTTAGTCATGTTAATATTTTAGCATTTTAACACCTTTTGTGGTTCTTATGCTTTTATTATAGCATAGAAAAATAATAAAAAAAATGGGAGAGCGACACAATTATCACTACTCCCTACTTTTGTGCTATCAACAGGATAGCTTATGCACTACTTGGTGCATGTTGATCTATCCTGCGATAGCAAATACTGCTTCAAAACCTGGACCACCTGCTTGCCCTAGGGTATCAAAGGCAGCAACAGTTTTTTTAGTATTTCTGTGCATAATTTCTCACCTCACTATAAATATACAACAAAATAATAATCTGTCAAAAAAATGAAATAAAAGCAATAGCATAATTATATCTAAATCTTCTTGATCTTAATCCCCAATTCATCCAACTGCTCTTTTTCAATCTCGCTTGGAGCGCCCATTGTCAAATCTTTACCGTCTCCTGATTTTGGGAAAGCGATAACTTCGCGAATGTCTGGTTCGTCGCATAAAATCATAATAAACCGATCAAGACCCATTGCCATTCCGCCGTGAGGAGGCGGACCGTATTCAAAAGCTTTTAGCATATGCTCAAAACTCTTTTTCTTTTCTTCGCTAAAACCAATCAGATCAAATATTTTTTCCTGAATGTCCCTTTTGTGAATTCTAATACTTCCCCCGCCAACTTCATTGCCGTTTAAAACTAAATCGTGTTGATATGATCTAACTTTTTGCGGTTCTTTGTCAAGTAAAGAATAATCGTCTTCATGAGGCATTGTGAACATATGATGAGCGGGCGCGAAATGACTGTCTTCAAATTCTTCCTCAAACAACGGCCAATTTATAATAAAAGCGAACGCAAGTTTGTTATTGTCTATTAAATCAAGTTTTTTCGCAAGCTCTATTCTAATTTGTCCCAAAACTTCCCTAACAATTTTCTCGCTACCCGCGCCAAAAAATATTATATCACCCGGCTCACCCTTCATTTTTTCTACAATTTTTTGCGACAAATCATCGCCCAGAAATTTAACTATCGGCGATTGTAATTCATTTTCTTTTATAATAATATACGCCAGTCCTCTTGCTCCAAATTCTTTAGCGTGTTCCGTCAGTTTATCAATATCGGTCCGTGAAAATTTAGCGGCTTTTTTAGCGCAAATTGCTCGCACAACTCCATCTTTTTTAATCGCATCCGCAAAAACGCCAAATCCACATCCTTTTACAATTTCGCTGATATCTTCAATTTCTAATCCATAGCGAAGATCGGGTTTATCAATTCCATATTTTTTCATAACATCGTCATAATTTAATCTTGGGAACGGTTTAGACATTATTTTTTTATCGGATAATTTTTCTACTAAGTTTATCATCATTTTTTCCATTAAGTTAAGTATCTCGTCTTGATTTACAAAAGACATTTCCAAATCAAGCTGGGTAAATTCCAATTGCCTGTTTCCTCTCTGGTCTTCATCGCGAAAACATCTCGCGATTTGAAAATATTTTTCTATTCCGCCCACCATTAAAAGCTGTTTGTATTGCTGTGGCGATTGCGGAAGAGAATAGAATTTACCCTGATGGAGTCTTGATGGCACTACAAAATCCCTCGCTCCTTCTGGTGTGCTCTTAGTAAGACTGGGGGTTTCAACTTCCCAAAAATTTTCTTTATCAAGATAATCGCGTATAAACTTAATGATCTTGTGACGCATTTTAATATTCTCTCTCATTTTCTTGCGTCTTATGTCTAAATATCTATATTCTAATCTCAAATCTTCTTTGACATCCTTAGCTTTATCGACTCCCTCAATTTCTTCAACTTCAAACGGCGGCGTTTTTGATTCAGATAAAATTTCAATATTTTCAACTTCCACTTCAATCTCGCCCGTTTTTAATTTTGAATTTATCATATCATCTGGCCTTAAAATAACTTTTCCTTCAATTCTGATTACAAATTCATTTCTTAAATTTTCAGCCATTTCCCAAGATTCTTTTTTAACTTTCGGATCAAAAGTAATTTGAGTCAAGCCATATCTGTCTCTCAAATCAACAAAAATAAGTCCACCATGATCTCTTCTGGAATTTACCCAGCCAGATAAAATCACTTTTTTATTTTTATCTTCTTTTGTTAATTCTCCGCAAGTATGCGTTCTATATTGTTGCATGGTTTTTTGATTATGATTTAAATAAACTTCACGAATCCTACTTAATTATTTTAAATTATAAAATAGCTAAATTTGTTACCCTGAGCTTGTCAAAGGGTGATAAATTTAGCGAGTCTGCCCATCCTTCGACAAGCTCAGGATGACAATTGTGTTGCATTGAAATTAGGAATATATTATTTCCGAAACAAATCTCATTCTTCTATCTTATCAAAAAACTAAAAATAGTCAAACTAAAACACGGATATTGCTACGTTGAGCTCCGTGTTGCTTTTTTTACTTTCTTTGATCTTTTGTAATTATTTAGTGTGTCCAGTCCTTGGGGGTGGGAGAATCTAAAACAGTTTCAGGGGGACTGGACTACCTACGCAATTTATCATAACTCAAATAAATGTCAAATAAGTTATCCACAGCTTTAGTTCAAAGTAAATCTCTGATTGCTTTTCTCGCCACTTCCCGATCATCCCAGGGGATTTTTTTACTTCCGTAAATCATAAATTGCTCCGCGCCTTTACCTGTTATCATAACCAGATCACCGCTATTGGCTAATGCAACAGCCTTCTTGATTGCTTCTTTCCTATCTAATATTCTAAACAAATTTTTATTTAATTCTTTATTTTTAATCCCAGATATAACCTGATCCATAATTTTTTCTGGATTTTCGCTATAAGGATCTTCATTGGTTATAATTACAATATCAGCAAATTCATCAACGATAGCGCCTGCTTTTGATCTGTAAGTTTTATCTCTGTCTCCTGTTCCGCCTAAAACCGCGATTATTTTGTTTCTTACATGCGGCTTAACAACTTCATAAACTTTTTTCAAAGAATCCGGCGAATGAGCGTAATCAACTATAACTTCAAAATTTTGCCCTTCATTAATTTTTTCCAGCCTACCGGGAATATTTTCTATAGACTC
>JAGLIN010000040.1 GCA_023142975.1 Candidatus Parcubacteria bacterium | reverse complement strand
TAAGAATGTTCGTGCAACAAAGCCTCTTAAAACACGAATAATAATTTACCTCATCAACCTTTCCGCTCTCTCCAATCTCCCCTCAACTCCTGCCTGCCGGCAGGCAGGCTCTCCCAATTCTCCAAAATCCCCACCCAAACCACCGGGAAATTGTTCCCAACTACATCCCGCTGCCCCCACAAGTTTAACTTACAATCTACAATTCATAACTTATGGCATTTTAAAATTGTCAGCTATTGACAGTTTTTTTGTTTGTGATAGATTTTAGTTAAACGCAATGAGCGTATAAAGGGAGGAATGCAATTGAATAAAATAATAAAATTAGTTATTTCTGTGGCTGTTGTTTTAGCTGTAGCATTGACGGTTTGGTATATGTCTTATCCCGAACAAAAAGAATCAGTAGAAGTTGGTTTTTCTACAAGTTGGTCCGTAGAAAAAGCAGATACTGGCATAAAAGTACAAAATGAATTCACAGAAGGAGTTATTCCTGTAATAAGTTTTGAGTATAATAACCGCAATTATACTACCATAGAAGGAGAGAAGGGATTAACAATTGAAATCAAAAAAGAATCATTTGATGATCTTTTAAAATATGCTGAAAATGGAAACATTTCTCAAGCACATGTTGTCGCATCTGGCAACAGAGTATATGCTGTCTATGTTCTAATAGATAATGGACAACCGTATTTTTCAGCAGAGAAATTGATTGATGTTGATTACAGCAATTACAAAATAGCTCTTGAAAAAGGAGATGAAAGCAAAAATATAGTGCACTTTGAGCAAAATCTGGCAACGACATATATTGCAACAATATTGATTACTATAATTGCTTCCTTTGTCACATGGATCTTGTTGTGGGCGAAGAGATCACCAGATTTTGGAAAAATATCGTGAGTCATTAAATCTAATGACTCTCTTTTTTTGAAAAATTTCAAAAATATGCTATTATAAGATTATGATAAACAAAGAAATAAAAGAGATTATAAATAAAGCTGTAAAGGATTTATATCGGGATATTGAAATTCCTGATTTTGTGGTGGAGTGGCCGCAGGATAAGGATTTTGGGGATTATGCTTCTAATGTTGCGATGGTTTTAGCTGGAAAATTAAATAAAGATCCGATGGAGATCGCGGAGGAAATTAAAAATATCCTTCGACAAGCTCAGGATGACAAGCAACAAATTCAGGATAACAATAATGTCATGGTGAGCCTGTCGAACCATCAGGATGACATAAATAAAAGTTTGTTTAGCGAAATGACAGTTGAAAAACCGGGATTTATTAATTTCAAAATATCTGATCAAATTCTTAGAAAAAATCTTTGTAAAATTTTGAAAAGAAAATGCAAATTTGGATCTTCTGAAATAGGAAAAGATAAAACTGTTGTTATTGATTATTCCGCGCCGAATATTGCCAAGCCGATGCATATTGGACATTTGCGATCAACAATAATTGGACAGTCGTTGTATAATATCTATAAATTTTTAGGATATAAAGTAATCGGCGATAATCATCTTGGCGATTGGGGAACACAGTTTGGAAAATTGATTTACGCTTATAAAAACTGGGGGAATAAAAAAGAAATTAACAAAAATCCAATTAAAGAAATGACAAAGCTTTATATTAGGTTTCACAAAGAAGCGGAGAAAGATAAAGATTTAGAAGAAGCGGCAAGAAAAGAAACAAAGCGGTTGCAAGACAAAGACATTGAAAACTTAAAAATTTGGAAGTTTTTAGTTAAGGAGAGTTTGAAAGATTTTAAGAAAATTTATAAAGTATTAAATATTAAATTTGACTATACTTTAGGCGAAAGTTTTTATGATGATATGTTGGAAAATGTCGTTAAAGAGGGATTTGATAAAAAAATTGCCATAAAAAGCGAGGGGGCTGTTATAATAAATCTTGATGAATATAATTTAGCGCCGCTTTTAATCAGAAAAAGTGATGATGCTTATTTATACGCGACTACTGATTTGGCAGCGATAAAATATAGAAAAGAAAAATTTAAGCCAGACAAAATATTATATGTTATCGCTAATGAACAAGAATTTTATTTACAACAATTATTTGCATCTGCCAGATTATTTGGATTAAGCAAAAATATTAAGATAGAACACATTAAATTTGGAATGGTTCTTGGGAAAACAGGCAAGAAGTTTTCCACAAGGAAAGGAGAGACGGTTGAACTTAATGATTTATTAAATAAAGCGATTAAGCTTTCCCAAAAAACAGTTGAAGAAAAAAATCCAAAATTGAGCAAAAAAGAAAAGAAAAAAATTGCCAAAATCGTTGGTCTGGGCGCGATTAAATATAATGATTTGTCTCAAAATAGAATGACAGATGTTTCGTTTAATTGGGACAAGATGCTCTCTTTCGAAGGAAACAGCGCGCCATACTTGCAATACACTTATGCGAGAATAAATTCTTTAAACGAAAAATATAAAAAGACTCACAAACTTAACAGAATCAATATTTTAAATAAACCAGATTTTGGTTTGCTTGTAGATAAGACAGAAAAAGATATAATGAGACAGTTAATTAAATTTCCCGAAGCCGTCGAGAACGCCGCCCGCGAAAACTCGCCTCATTTTATCGCTTTATATATTTACGAACTCGCTTCTCTATATAACAATTTTTATAATTCCGCGCCAATTTTGAAATCAGAAAAAAATATTGCTAAAGCGAGAATTTATCTATCCAAATCAGTCGCGATTATAATAAAGAATGGATTAAATTTATTAGGAATAGACACATTAAAAAAAATGTGAGCTCTTTAAATTTTGTCTTGACATTATTTCTGTTATGTATTAATATTAGCTATGTTGACAGTAATTTTGGGAAAAAATAAGATGTTTATTTAACTATTTATTAAGACAAACTGAATTTCCGCTCTTGCGGGAATAACAGAAATAATAGAATTGTTTAAATAAGAATAGGTTAAAAATAAAAAATATGGGAAAATCAAGTTCAATGGCAAGTTTGCAAATAATAACAAACTGCCCGATGTGTGATTTCAAATATGACAAAAAAAATATAAAAATGGTTGATAAAAAAGATGGAGTAATAACCATTCATCTTAATTGTTGGAAATGCAAAAGCTCTGTGATGATGGTAATTATGACGGGAGCCCTGGGAATAACTTCTGTCAGTATGATGACTGATATTACAGAAAATGATTTGAAAAATATGGAAAATAATTATGTTGAATATGACGATGTTTTGGAGATGCATAAGTTTTTGGAAAGTAGATAAGCGTATTAAATCTCTTTGATTGCTTAAATACTTTTGATTTAATTATCTACTTTATAACTTAAAATAATAACCATGGAAGTATTAACAATATCCGCGCAAACAAGAAAA
Organism: Candidatus Parcubacteria bacterium; assembly: GCA_023142975.1. Classification (GTDB taxonomy): domain Bacteria; phylum Patescibacteriota; class Minisyncoccia; order JAHIHE01; family JAGLIN01; genus JAGLIN01. The sequence goes on along the minus strand of JAGLIN010000040.1, from coordinate 3,054 downwards.
TTGACGGGAAGAAAAACAAACAAGCTTAGAAAAGAAAGCTGTATTCCTGGAATTGTCTATGGACCAAAAAGTAAAGATACGCCGCTAAAAGTTAACAAAAAAGATTTTAAAGATGTGTTTAGTAAAGCTGGAGAAAGCACTTTAATTGATCTTAGAATTGATGACAAAGAAATAGGGAAAGTGATTATAAATAATTATCAAGTTGATCCTGTTAGCGACGATATAATTCATTTTGATCTATATCAAGTAAGAATGGACAAAAAAATGACCACCAAGGTCTCCGTTAAATTTATTGGAGAATCTCCAGCGGTTAAAAATGAAAATGGAATTCTTGTAAAAAACCATGACACGCTTGAAGTTAAATGTTTGCCGAAAGACCTTATTCATAACATTGAAATTGATCTTTCTGTTTTAGAGCACATAGATAATATCATCAGAGTCAAAGATTTAAAAATTTCTGATAATATTGAAATTATGGCAGATTTGGAGGAAACAATTGTAAATGTCGCTCCTCCAAGAACTGAAAAGGAAATGGAAGAACTTGATGAAAAGGTTGAGGCAAGCGTTGAAGGAGTAGAAAGCGCTAAAGAAAAGAAAGGCGAGGACGAATCTTCCGAAGAAGAGGGAGAAAAGAAAGAAGAAGCTAAAGAAGGAAATAAAAAAGAAGAAAAGAAAGATAAAAAATAAATTGTTAAATTATTTATGCGCGAAATATATAACAATATTTTTTTAAACAGCCGCAAGACAATTTTGTTGAGCGGTTTGTTTTTGATTGTTTTGTTTTTTGTGTTTACGATACTGCCATTAGGAAAATTAGCATTGTCTTCAGAAAGTAATAATGAGGAAATTAATGTGGAAGAAAATGAAAAAAAGATTGATCAATTAAAAGAAGAAATTAGGCAAGTGCAAAGCGAAGTTGATAAGCAAGTTTTAGAAATAAAAGCCAAACAGAAAGAAACAAGAACGCTGAAAAGCGAGGTTTCTATATATGAAAACAGAATTTATAAAAACGAATTAGAAGTTAAGGAAACAAAATTGACAACTGAAGAAGCAGAGCTTGAAATAGAAAAAACTGAAAAGAAAATTAACGAAAGCGAAATAAGAATTGAGAAAGACAGAATTCTTCTGAAGGATTTTATCCAGCTTCTTTACTCTTATGAACAAGAAGATTCTATGCTGGAAATACTAATAACCAGAAAAAATATTGCTGACTTTTTTAATGAAGTTGATGCGGTAGAATCCGTGAAAGATGAAATATTTGAAACAATAGTTAATCTTAGAAATGAAAAAAAAGAGGCTGAATTACAGAACGAAGAGCTTGAAGAACAAAATGAGGAACGACACGAATTGATTCAAATAAGAATTGATCAAAATAATTCTTTGGATGATTTAAAAAAACAAAAGAACGAACTTTTAGAAATTACAAAAGGAGAAGAAAAAAAGTTTCAGCGATTATTAGAAGAGAATAAAAATATTTTGCCATCGCTCAGAGCGCAATTGCATGATTTACAAAGTTTGGGACAAAAAATAGAGTTCACCGATGCCTTATCCGCGTCTGAATACGCAAGTTCCGTTACTGGAGTAAGACAAGAATTTATTCTTGCAATTTTTCAAGTAGAAACAAGATGGGGAGCGCTTAAAGGAACTGGAAATTGGGAAGATGATTTGTATAGGTGTTATTTAAGATTATCAAAAATTTATCCATCAAGAGAAGCATATTATATAAAAAGAGCTGAAATAGAAAAAAACGCATTTTTTTCTATTGTGAACAGGCTCAATTTAGATCCAATGTCGGTTACAGTTTCAAAAGAACCTACTTATGGATGCGGTGGTGCTATGGGTTTTGCTCAATTTTTACCATCAACATGGGTTGCGTATGAAGGAAGAGTGAGCGCTATTACTGGGAGTTATCCTCCTAATCCGTGGAATTTGGCAGATGCTTTAGTGACTATGGCAGTAAAGGTTTCAGATATTAAAGGAGTTACAAGCGGTGATCCTAATGCGGAATATGAGGCAGCTGGAAGATACATAGGAGGGGGCGCTTGGCGCAAAAAAACAGCTGCGATAAAATATGCGGATAGAGTAATGCTTTTTACGGACTTATATTCAAAGGATCTTAATTAGGTTAAAGATATAAAATAGGTAAATTTGTCATAGTGAGCTCAGTTTATCCTGAGTTTACCGAAGGGTCGAACTATGATAAATTTAGTGAGTCTGTCACCCTTCGACAAGCTCAGGATGACAAAAAATAAAAACTTGGATAATTTATCCAAGTTTTTATTTTATTTAAACAGCGTTTATATATTTAGAGCGTTATAAATTTTTATTTTATATATTTTTTAAGATTATCTAACGATTCTGGTGTTAACTGTTTTGCGTTTAAAAGCGCTTCTTTTATTAAACTTTCTGAAAAAGTTTCTTGATGATTTATTTCTATGCTTTCATATCCAGTTTTGTTTTGAAGGTAATCCTCTATATAAATTTTATGTTCTCCAGTTAATTTAAATTCTTCTTCAGTTTCTTGCAGATACTCGTTTAAAGCTCGTCTTGCTAAATGAGTTATTCCCTCTCCGCGATTCGCGTAAACCATGTAAACTTTTCCAGAATCAGTTGAACTAGAAATTACTGGATTATCTTCTTCCTCGTCTTCATTTTTCTCCATTTTATTATCCTCTTCAGCAGCTTTTGCCTGATCTTTATTTTCAATGTCAGTTTCTGTTATTTTCTCATTATTTTCTTCTTGACTTGCTTCTTGGTTTTCTTCTTGTTCTATATTACTTTCTCCATTAATCTCAGTTTCATCATTATCTGTTATGGCTGCAGGTCCTTGGTTTTCATTAGAAGAATTGCCTTGCTGATTATAATTATACGCGCTTACTCCAACAATCAATACAATAAGTATAACTAATATTGTTTGCCAGTTTTCATAGCTCCAATTTTTTGTTTTTTCAATCCATCCTTTTTCATCAAAGCTTGTTGTTTCAATTTCACTTTCCATTTATTTTTTATTCACCCCCTTTCTTATTTTTTTAATTATTAAAATTTTTCTTATAT
>JAGLIN010000004.1 GCA_023142975.1 Candidatus Parcubacteria bacterium | reverse complement strand
TTATTGAAAGGATTAGTATTAAGCAATAAATTAAGCAATAAAATGAAAAAGAATATCCATCCAAAATATGACAAATGCGCGGTAAAATGCGTTTGCGGCAATACTTTTGTGACAAGGTCTATTATGCCTAAAATAAATGTTGAGGTTTGCGGCGCTTGCCATCCTGTTTATACTGGAAAAAAGAAAATAGTTGATTCAACGGGACGAGTTGACCGTTTTAAAAAAATGCTTGTTCAAAAGAAAAAAAGCATTGTTTCAAAAAAAGACAAGCGAGCGTTAAAATCAAAAAAGAAAGCGGAAGAAAAAAGTAAAGTAAAAGATGCCGCAAAATCTGAGAAATAGCTACTTTGAGTTAATGCCCCACTCTGATAATAGGTGGGGTATTATGTTTATTAGGACTTTCTTATCTTTTATTATTTTGTCATCCCAAAATTTTTCGCAGCGAAGCTCTGTCATTCCCACGGAGGTGGGAATCTAGTAAGTCTCAATAAACAATATTTTATAATTTTATTAAGTGAGACTAACTGGATCCCAGACATTTTTTCTTACGCTATCGCTTCAGAAAAAATTCTGGGATGACAAATTAAATATTATCATGAAACAAGAATTAGAAAAAATTAAAAAAGAATACGACGAAATTACGAATGAACTCAGTAAAGCTGAGACAGTTTCAGATATACAAGCCTTTAAAGAGATGAGTAAGAAACAAAGCGTACTGAAAGAAATTGTTGATAATTATGAAAATCTTTTAAAAATGGAAAGGAATATTTTAGAAAATAACGAAATAATAAAAAACGAAAGCGATGAAGAATTGATTATTATGGCGAAAGAAGAAAACGAAAAATTATCGGATAATAAAAATAAATTAGAAGATGAAATAAAATTGCTTTTAATTCCTAAGGATCCTAAAGACGAAAAAGATGTCCTGGTTGAAATTCGCGCTGGCGCGGGAGGAGATGAAGCGGGATTGTTCGCTGTTGATTTATTCAGAATGTATGTTAAATTTGCCGAAAATCAAAATTGGAAAACAATAATTTTAAATTCCAACAAATCGTCTATCGGCGGTTTCAAAGAAGTTATTTTTGAAATAAACGGAACTGATGTATATTCTAAAATGAAATATGAAAGCGGAGTTCATCGCGTCCAAAGAATTCCAAAAACAGAAAAACAGGGACGAGTTCATACTTCAACCGCAACAATCGCTGTTTTTCCTCAAGCCGAAGAAACAGAATTAAAAATAAAAAACGAAGAGATAAGAATTGATATTTTTCGTTCATCTGGTCCCGGCGGGCAAAGCGTAAATACAACCGATTCCGCGGTCAGAATAACCCACATTCCAACAAGGACAACTGTTTCGTGCCAGGATGAAAAATCTCAATTAAAAAACAAGGAAAAAGCCTTGCAAATTTTACGGTCGCGATTATTAGCGTTAAAAGAAGAAGAGGAAGCTAAAAAAGCAAAGGATGCCCGCCGCAGCCAAATCGGCACGGGCGATCGCAGTGAAAAAATAAGGACTTACAATTTCCCGCAAGACAGAATTACGGATCACCGTATTAAAAAAAGCTGGCATGAAATTGAAAATATTTTAGAAGGGAATTTGGATGATGTAATTGATTCGCTGGGACAGGCTGAAAGGGAGATGAAAAAATAAAATATATTTTTTTGGAGTTCAGGCTTTAGCCTGTTTTTTTATTGCTCTTATGTCTTTTTTATGGTATTTTGTAGGTAGTTAGTTATTTCAAAATTTTGAAAAAATATGAACCAACATGAAGCAGTTATAAAAATAATGAAAGAAAGTGGCGGTTTTGCAACACTTGGTTTTTTAAATCAAAGCGTTGATGTTTCTGATTGGAAAACAAAAACACCATTCGCAACTATTAGACGCATTGTTCAGGATGAAAGATTTTTCTTTAAAATAAGACCTGGACTTTGGGCATTAAAAACTTATAAAAATAAATTGCCTGAAAATATTTCTCCAGTAGAAAAAATCTCTAAAACAAAACAAGAAGAATTTAATCATTCGTATTATCAAGGATTGCTTGTTGAGATAGGCAATCTCAAGAGACAAGAAACATTTGTTCCATATCAAGACAAAAATAAAAAATATTTAGAAAAAAGTTTATCCGAAATAACAACTATTGAAAAATTTTATAAATTTGGATATGAAGATATTGTCAGTCGAGCAATTACTATTGATGTAAGTTGGTTTAATGAAAGAAAAATGCCAAATTCTTTTTTTGAAGTAGAGCATTCAACTGACATTCAAAATTCACTTTCAAAATTTGTTGACTTACAAGATTTTAGAGTAAACTTTTTTATTGTTGCCGACAAAGCAAGAGAAAGAGAATTTCAAAAGAAAAATACTTTTAGCGCATTTTCTCAAATACAACAAAGGGTGCAATTTATGAGTTATGATGATTTATCTAATTTACATGCAAAAACATTTGAAACTGCTGATATAGAAAACAAATTTAAATTTTAATTATGAAAGAAGATATAAAAATTTCTAAACAATTAGCACTTTTTTTATTGCACCATGAATTAATAAATGATACGAAAGCAGAAATTGTTTGCAAAGATTTTGCAAATGATGACGGTGATTTTGTTGAAGTTTTAAAAGAGGATATATATTCGTTAGAAGATGACGATGAATATGTTGATTTTGAAATATGGGTAAAATAAGTTTATGAAACTAAAAGAATTTATTGAAAAATTAAGAAGAGTAGCAGAAAAACATGGGGACGATGCGGAAGTTATAATGGCTGATAATATTCCAGTAGTTAACCCCGTCTTTTCAAAAAAATATCCAGATGGGAAAAATGTAGTTATAACAGATATAGAGTAAAGAAATTTTATGAAAAAATTGACTACAAAATTAAAGGCAATTGATTTTTTCTGCTCTGGTGGTGGGATGAGTTTCGGTTTGCAACAGTCTGGCATTGATGTAATCGCTGGAATAGATTGTGATTCAGAATGTAAAGAAACGTATGAAGCAAACATAAAAGGCGCAAAATACATTCTTGCTGATGTGGAAAAATTAAAAGAAAATGATTTGTCAAAAAAAGTAGACATAAAAAAGAATGACGACAATCTTATTATGGTTGGATGTAGTCCGTGTCAGTATTGGACGATAATTAGAACAAATAAAAATAAATCTAAAAAATCAAAAAACTTACTTCACGAATTCCATAGATTTGTAAAGTATTATAATCCTGGGTATGTCGTGGTAGAAAATGTGCCAGGAATATTAAACAGACGTAAAGAAAGCGGATTGGATAAATTTGTTACTGATTTAGAGAAACAAAGATATACAGTTCATTATGAAGTGGTAAGTTTGAATAATTATGGTGTTCCAGAAAGTAGAAAAAGATTTTCGCTCATTGCAAGCAGATTAACTAACGAGAAAATATTTCCCAGACCAAATAATTCTTGTCCTGCTGTAAAAGATTTTATCGGAGAAAAGAACGGTTTTTCTAAAATACCAGCAGGATACAAGGATAATACTGTCTTCATGCACACGTCGGCAGGATTGAGTGAGAAGAATATAAAAAGATTAAAATTAACTCCTAAAAATGGTGGCACACGACATGCGTGGTCTAATACTAACCTGCAAATTGATGCTTATAAAAATGATAAAAGAAATGTATCTTTTAGCGATACATATGGTCGTATGTCGTGGGATAAGCCAGCGCCAACTATTACTACAAAATTTTTTAGTATTTCAAATGGCAGATTTGCGCATCCAGAAGAAGACAGGGCAATTTCTTTGAGGGAGGGCGCAGCATTGCAAACATTTCCTAAAACATATAGATTTATTGGCTCCAGCATTTCCTCTACTGCAAGGATGATTGGAAATGCGGTTCCTCCGCTTTATGCAAAACAGATTGGTAAAATTATAATTAAGAATCATTATGACAGAAAATAACGCACCTAAATTACAAATGACCTTTACTCCAAATACTATTGAACATTTAGGCATAAGGATGTATTCGACTCTACCACCAGTTGTGGCTGAACTTATTGCAAATTCACAAGACGCTGATGCGACAGAAGCTCACATTCACCTTAAAGATAATGGCGGTAAAGAAATTATCGTTTCTGATAATGGACATGGCATGTCTTTCATTGAAATCAACGAAAAATTTTTACGGATTGGGCGTAATAGACGGAACGACGAAGGAAGTCAAACATCACCAGGAGGAAGAAAGGTGATCGGAAAAAAAGGATTGGGGAAGTTATCTTTTTTTGGTATTGCTCATGAAATAGAAGTACAGACGACGCAAAATAATAAAAGGAATTCTTTTTTGATGAAATGGAATGATATATTATCTGACGATGACAAAAATAGGCAAAGAGATTATTCCCCCGCGATATTAGAACATAATGTTGTGAGTGATATAGAGAAAGGAACAGTCGTAATTTTGAGAAACATACAGCGTGTTAGTGATTTTAACGCAGATTCACTTGCTGATAATTTATCAAAATTTTTTATCATTGATCCAGATTTTAATATTTATATCAAACATAACGATGAGAAAGAGATATTAATTGAGAATGAAAGAAAATATTTAAATCTTATAAAAGAGGTTGAATGGAATGTTCCTGATGATATTGATTTAGAGGTTGAATATGAAAAACAAGCAGAAATTAAAGGTCATCTAATTGCAGCAGAAAAACCTATACCCCCGAGTACAAACATGAAAGGAGTTACATTATTTTCTCGCAAAAAATTAGTAAATTTACCTGAATATTTTTCGGATAGTACTTCGAGTCATTTCTTTACTTATCTAACGGGTTGGCTAGAAATAGATTTCATAGATGACTTGGGTGAGGATGTGATAGGTACTAATCGCCAGTCATTAAACTGGGAACACCCAGAAATGACTGGGTTAAGGAAGTATTTACAGAAAATGCTACGATGGCTTGAAGTAGACTGGCGTGCTAAAAGAGCAAAAATTAAACAAAAAAAATTAGAGGACAAAACTGGTATAAAAATTAGTGAATGGCGCGAACATATTCCTAAAAATATTAATGATAATTTGGATTCTATTATTAATGTCTTAACAAAAGATGCTGAACTAGCAGACGAAAAAGCTGCGAGTAGTCTAAAGGGGTTGCTGAAAATAATTAAACCATATCCATACTTCCATTGGCAAAACTTACATCCCACTTTGCACTTATTAACTTTTCCTTATTATAAAAATAAAGATTATTATGCCGCGGTTACTCAAGGAGTAATAAAATATATTAGAGAAATACAAGCTAAGTCATCAACAATATTAACAGATATTGATTTAATAAAACATGTATTTTCTCCAGATCAACAACCTAACCCTGCTCATAGAGTCAGTTCTGAACTATCTGTAGTTAAAAAGTTTAAAAGACCAAATGGAACGGAATTTGAAGCCTTAACAAAAAGAAGCATCACAAATGGACATGGGCTTTTGGCACGAGCAATGTGGTCAGCTTTTAGAAGCCCTCTTAGTCATGAGTCAGCGGCTGATTTGTGTGACTCTGGTTTATATACTGAGCAAGATTGTCTAGACGCACTAAGTCTACTCTCTCATTTGTTTCGTAGACTTGATGATGCAGTAAAAAATGATAACTAAAATTAATTTTCAAATTTTACAAAATAAATAAAACAGTTTGGTATTTGCATTATGTGAAGTGTAGATAAAGCCAAGTTTTAAAAATACTAAAACTAAAAAACTGGCTATACGCCAGTTTTTATATTTTTAATTTACTTCTCCCCCATCCCCCTCAACATCATAATCCTTTCTTCAGCCGGCGGATGAGTCATGAACCATTTGCTCACTTTTTTACCCTTAAATGGATTAGCGAAATAAAGATGCGCTGTTGCGCGATTGGCGACCTCAAGTTTTTCCGAATCAGATGAAATTTTTTGAAGAGCGCTTGCCAATCCCTCTGGATAACGAGTTAATAATGCCCCATCAGCGTCGGCGAGAAATTCCCTTTTACGAGAAATTGCCAGTTGGATGAGCATCGCAAAAAGTGGCGCTAAAATAGATAAAACGACCGCAATAATCATTATATATCCGCTACTTCCCCTATTATCTCTATTTCCACCACCAAACCATAAAGAATACCTGAAAAAGTCGGCTAAAAGCGCGACTACTCCAACCAAGACAACAACAACGGTCGCCAGTAGAATATCTCTGTTTCCAATATGCGAAAGCTCGTGAGCGATAACTCCTTCCAATTCGCTTCTGTTTAATTTTTGCAACAATCCGCTCGTGACCGCTACAACCGCGTGTTCTGGATCCCTGCCCGTCGCAAAAGCGTTTGGAGCAGTGTCGTCTATAATATATATTTTCGGCAACGGCAGTCCTGCCGTGATGCATAAATTCTCTACCAAACGGTAGAGTTCTTTATTATCTTCAAATTCAACTAATTTAGCTTTGCTCATTTTAAGAACTATCTTGTCTGAATACCAATAACTTCCCACGCTCATTAAAACACTGATAATTACCGCGATCCAAAGAATAAAACTTGAGCCCATCGCTTCTGAAAAAACCCAGCCAATCGCGATTACAAAAATTAAAAATATACTCATTAAAATATAAGTATTGCGAGTATTTTTATCTGATTGAGTGTAGAGGGTTGGCATAATTTTTAAATCAAAAAGTTTATCAAGTGGTAAATTACTCAAATTCTTTTAATAAATTATCAACTTCACAATGAAATTTAACGGCTTTATCATAAACTTCATTAGACAGTTTTTCATTATAGGTATGAGCAATAAGATTTCTCGCTTTAAGATATTCAAACCAAATTTCTATATCTTCAATCAAGTCAATTTCAGCTGCCGTCCTAAAACAGCTTTTGGGGCTCTTACAATCAAATCCCTGGTCTCTTATGTATTCTTGAATTGTTTTCCAGACAAGTTCAAAAGTAAATTCAAATCTCTGAATTGTAGCGTCTTTGTGGATTCTTGTCGGTTCAAGATTAGACGCTTCTTTTAATCTTTGATTTGCTTCAACCAAATCTTCTCTTAAACTTTGTAATTTTGTCATATTTATAATTTTTTAGTTTTTGATAAAGCTATTTTTCGAAATTTATCAGAGACCAAAGAAAAATCAACTAAATCAACCTTGAATGGAAGATCTGACTCTTCAAAAGCTTCTTCCGCTAAGGATAATGTTTTCCAAGCAATTGGCTTTTCTCCTATAATGCCAATATCATAATCGCTAAATTTCTTTGCTTTCCCTGTCGCCCGAGAACCAAAAATAAAAACTTGATATTTATTTGGATTAATAAATTGAAATATAATATTTCCAATAGCCTTTTCTTTGTTTTTAGGAATTGTTTTCATGGGTATGCGTGTGAGGAATTATTCTCTTTTAAGTAGTGCAATTAAATATCTTCCAGCTTCCATCGCCAAGAGGATCGCTAAATCCGAACAACGCCATTATAACATTAATTATAATCCAGACAAAATAAGAACAATCGCAAATCCAAGAATGGATTTTGTGATTGCCAATTTTGCTATAGTCACAGAACTGCTATTTCCTGCTGAAAAAATGTATAGTATTCCTCCTAAAAATATAAGTATTGCGAGTGTTTTTATCTGATTGAGTGTAGAGAGTTGGCATAGATTTTAAGTTGAAAACATAAAACACAACTATTGCTTTAATTTTCCTTCACCTAAAGGATTATATCCATTCACAACTTCTTCGCCGTCTTGATAGCCATCATTGTCGGTATCTGGATTATTTATGTCCGTTTTATAAATAAATATTTCATCATAATCATTTAAACCATCAATATCAGTATCAATTGATTTGGGATCAGAATGATATTTAATAAGTTCTTCGCCATCTGTTAATCCATCGTTGTCCGTATCAGGATTAAAAGGATCCAATCTATAATTAAGCTCTTCAAAATTAGATTTTCCATCGTTATCAGAATCTATGTCATAATCGCCGTTGTTCTGAATCATAATTAAACATACTTTTTTACAATCTTCTGAAATTATTTCCCTGCAATCTTCTTCGTTTGGAGAACTAGTGAGAATCATTTTACACTGACAAACTTTTTTCTCTTCGTCATCTTCCAAAACATCACAGCTTTGTCCCATTGCTAAATGATAAGAATAACAAAGAGGTCCATACTCTAATAATCTTATTTCTTGGCACAGTTTTATATCTTTTTTGTTCCAAATAATATCAAAAACTCTCACTTTATCTTTGCATTTCTTTCTTAGAAAAGGATTGTTCGGAAAATACTCATCGCACACGCTATCATCACTACTAACAATACCTGTTTCTATTATACACAATTCTTTAGTTCTATCTTCTTTAATAGATTCGCAATATTCTACATTGAATTGTGTTTTAGAAATAGCAAAAAGACAAAGATCTCTTTTGTAGTTATCAGTTAAATTAAGACAGTTATCGGAATCTTGGCTGATAATAGCATTTTGGTAAGCAAGTTCAGCAAAACACTTTTCTCTACTTTCTTGATCGGTCTGATTTTCACATCGCTCTTTGGTGACAGGATAAATTTTATTTGGCGGATTGGGGAAAGGATAATGATCATACATTTTATTAATAATTTCTTCGGGCTCAACTGGTCTGGGTTCCTTTAAAGAAAGTATGCCAGCAATAATAATAAGTCCTACAAAAATTAAGACAGCTAAAAAAAACATTACATACTTTTTATTTTTTGTCAGTTCTATGTTTAACATAGAATAATATAAAACTAATTAAAAACAGAGACAGCTGGAATATCCGACATAATAAGGACTATTTACTTCTTCGTATGTGCAAGGAACACCGCTACACAAAGTGCATTTATTATGATCGCCTGCGCGCGTAAAAGGGAAAGACTGTCTACAATCAATATTGCCAGTATTTCCAGTACAGCTACTACCGGCATGACATGTGACGCCTAGACAACCAGTAGCTATGACGCTATCAGTAAGCCCTACACCGACACAAATCTGTCCTGCATTTTTACAAACATCATCACAATGAAAAGCTGGATTTGCACCAGAATCTGTCCAAGCTTCTGGATGTTTAATTCTGGTAGCGCCCAAATCGTTTATATCTGTCCGTGCTTCATTTAGAGTAATTTCACCTTCCTTAAAAGAACAACAATAGTCATACACATCCGAACAATAATTTTCTGCCAACTTATATGCCGGATTATTATATGTGTTTTTACAAATAACAGCGGGAGAGTCAAGAGTAAAGTCACAAATATAAATCCCTTTCTGGCAAGTGCTTCCCGTGGATCCATCAGCTAATATTGGCTCATAACATCCTTTTCCTATTTCACTAGCAAGCGGATCTCCCGCGCAACCAGAAGTGCAAGTTACCGGATCGCAAGCGTATATAGCCTCAACCCATTCTTCTATAGTACCGCCAGTTCTATTAATAAAACTATTTTTTGGTTCTTTTGGATCACACATTTCCGCTATTCCATCATCGTTGGGATTATCAACCGAACCATCTCCGCAGTAATAATTAGTTATTGAGCCGCTTATAAGTTCGCAGTCAAATTTTTTCCAACTTCCATCTCCAAAAGGATCACTAAACCCAAACAAAACCATAGCCGTATTGACTACAATCCACGCGATAAGAATAATTACAAAGCCACAGAGAGATTTCTTAACTGCCGTTTTAGCAATCGTCACTTTACCTGCATCGCCAGTTGAAGAAGCATAAAGTATGCCTCCTATTACTAGCGCTAAAATTGTAATAAGCGCTGCGATTTCAATAAGATAATCTATGAAACTATTAGCCAGAACGACAGTGTGGCATAATTTACAATCTTCTTGTTCACTCCAAACGGTACCTGGATCGTCAAATAATCTTCCGCATGGAACAAGACCTCCTATTACTGGAATGCATGATCCGTTGATACAATTTTTGCTGGCGCAAACATTGCCGCATTTTCCACAATTAGATGGATCTGATAAAACATTCATCTCGCATGTACCATCACAATCACAATCATCAAAACCGACAGGACATTCTAGTCCAGCGTTTGCATCGCCAGCAGGCATCATAAAGAAAAACACTGCAAAAATAGCGATAACCAAAGTAACTAATGATTTTTTTATATACATAGCTTTTTTTATAAACACATTTTTATTGTGTGGTAAATTTGTACTTTAAAACTCAACCTTCGGAGTTTCTTTTTCTTTTTCTTCTTCAATCTCAAAAAACTCTCTTTTTCCAATCTTCAACATATTAGCAACGATGCTGTCAGGGAAAATTTGAATTTTAGTATTGAGATCACGGACATTGCCATTGTAGAATCTGCGAGAAGCCTGGATTTTATTTTCTGTATCAGAAAGTTCTCTTTGAAGTTCAAGAAAGTTTTCGTTGGCTCTTAATTGCGGATAATTTTC
>JAGLIN010000039.1 GCA_023142975.1 Candidatus Parcubacteria bacterium | reverse complement strand
TATATTATGTCATTTCGAACCCGTTAGGGTGAGAAATCTAAGAGTAATCCTATGCAGAGATACTGTTTATACTAAGAGAGCTCTTAGATCTCTCAATCGCTCCGCTCATTTCGAGATGACAAAAAATGAGAAAGTCCTAATGTTAAAACATTATTTTAAAATTATAAAATTTATATAAAAAGTATTGCTAAATATTTTTTTTGTTGTATAATTAAATTAGAAAAAATAATTTTAGAAATATTTTTTGAAATTTATTTTCAGAAAAATATTCAAAAAGAAAGGAGGTGAGCGTCGTGGTTACAAAAAGAAAACCAGCTAAGAAAAAAGTTGCGAAGAAACCAGCCAAGAGAAAAACTGTGAAAAGAAAAGCTGTAAAGAAAACTGTTAAAAAGAAAGTTGCTAAAAAACCAGCTAAGAAAAAAGTTGCGAAGAAACCAGCCAAGAGAAAAACTGTGAAAAGAAAAGCTGTAAAGAAAACTGTTAAAAAGAAAGTTGCTAAAAAACCAGCTAAAAGAAGAAAATAATTTTTTGCAAATCTAAGCGCGGTTCGTAATGGCCGTGTTTTAGATTTGTCTAAATTGTTAAATTGCCTTAAATTGCGCAATAGCTAAATTTGTCATAGTGAGCTTGTCGAACTATGACAGATTTAGCGTGCTTTCCATCCTTCGACAAGCTCAGGGTGACAATATAACAATTTAATAATTCTTTTTTTGCCGCTTAAGTCTTTGATTATCTCAAGATTTACATTAGCCAATTTTTCCCTTGAAATAGCCATTATTCTACTCATTTGATCTGGATCTGCTTCAATAAAAATATATATTTTTTGCTTATATTTTTTCTTTATTTTTAAAACAGACTTAACTAAGCTTTCTATACAAACAAGCCCGTCTCTTCCTGCTGTAAGCGCGATTTTTGGTTCGTATTTTCTAATATCTTCGGATAGTGTTTTATAAGCATCATTTTTTACATAAGGTAAATTAGCGGTGATAATAATTTCATTAGAATTGTAGATACTTTTTTTATTTAAAAATTTCTCAAAATCATTTCTAATAAATTTTATTTTTTTATTTAAATTATATTTTTTCGCGTTGATTTTTGCTGTGCTGATTGCTTCTGAAGAAATATCATTTGCGTAAGCGTTGTGAATAATTTTATCTTTTTTATTTTTCGCGAGTTCGTTTAAAATGCTTATGATGATACAGCCGGAGCCCGTGCCAATGTCTATGATCGTAGGGAACAGGCATGCCTGTTCCCTACGATCATTATTTAAAATTTTTAAAACTTCTTCAACTATTAATTCCGTTTCGGGGCGGGGGATTAAAACATTTTCGTCAACATAAAAATCATATCCATAAAATTCTTTTCTATTTAAAATATAAGCGACTGGTTTGTGTTTCAATCTTTGATTTATAAAATTATTAAATAATTCTTCTTCTTTTTTATTTAGTTCGTAATTATTATTTATATATAGCCAGTTTTTATCTAATCTTTTATTGTCATTGCGAGGAGCATCATTGGCGAGAACTCCCCCTTTCAAAAAGGGGGCAGGGGGGATTTCGTCGGCACATTTACTCAACGCTTCTAATAACAAAACTTCTGCATCAAGAGCGGTGGAAGGAATGTTTTTTTGCCTGAGCTTGTCAGCGGAGATTTTTAAAATCTGTTGAATATTCATAACGAATTTAATCTGTCATCCTGAACTTGTTTCAGGATTTTCTAATTATTACGCTAATTTAATTTATAAATCACCAAACATTTTGATTAAAGCGAAAACACAATCAATGTATTTAAAAAAATAATCATGTCTGCGTTGTAGATGAAAGATTATTTTTAAATAGAATAAATTAAACTAAAACAACAAAGGTTCTGAAACAAGTTCAGAATAACAGGAATTTACCTCCTCTTCCTTCTTCTTGCCACTCTAATTCTCGCCAATGATTTTTCCAATAATGCTGTCGCGTCTGCAAAGGCCACATCTGACATCCTGTCTTTTTCTGTTAATAATTCCTTCGCTTTTTTCTTTGCTTCTTCCGCTTTTTGCTCGTCAATTTCTTCCACCCGTTCGGCGATATCGGTCATAATAATGATGCAGTTTCTTCTTACTTCAATAAACCCGTTACAAACCGCCATCGGAATTTCTTT
>JAGLIN010000038.1 GCA_023142975.1 Candidatus Parcubacteria bacterium | reverse complement strand
AGAATGTTCGTGCAACAAAGCCGTTATAAGTTATCAGTTATTGGTTAAGTTGTGTCCTCGGAAGGAATTGAACCTTCATCACGGATTCCGCAAACCCGCGTTCTATCCGTTGAACTACGAGGACGGATATTACTTGTCATTGCGAGGAGTGAAATTATCCAAAGGATAATTGAACGACGAAGCAATCCCGTAACTATGTACGGAGAATTTAATAACGGGATTCCTGTCTGCCGAACAGGCAGGGCTTCGTCGCCATTTCGTTCGCTACGCTCACTCAGGCTTCTCGCAATGACAGATATATCTATTTATTCTTCTTCAGATATTCATAAAAATCCTCTTCTGATAAATATTCATCGTCAGTCCCGTTTTTATTTTCAAAACCGACCAAAACCTCTTTCTGTTCTTCTTCTGGCAAAAAATATTCCAAGGCCGCGCGGATATAATACGGGTTCTGTTTCGCAAGCTGAATTTCTTTAACCGGCAAAATAGCGTTTTTAAGTTTGAACTTAAGTAAATTGAAATCATCATTTTGAACAACTTCAAATGATTTAATGTCATTGTGTTTATAAATCACCTTGTCAATAATTATTCCATCCAAACCAATTTTGCATTTAATGTTTTTCGGCTTGCGATTAATTTGAAACGCTACAACTACAATCAAAAGAAAAAATGTTACAGCAACGATAAGATTTTTTTGATATAAAGACCAAAAAACCATCAGCGCGGCGGCCCCTATGCTAATATAATACCAAAGAACTTCTTCTCCCGTTCTCGTAAATTCTGGCGCTGTCCATTCAGCAAGATATTCTTCTTTTTTTACTTTTTTACTTTTAGTTGTTTTTTTAATTTTCTTGGTTTCTTTGCTTGGCTTTTTGCTTTTTATAACTTTCCTTTTTTTACTTTCCTTTTCCTTTGCTACCGATTTTTTCTTTACGATTTTAGTTTTAGTTTTTTTCGCCATATCTTTTATTTTATTTTTCTAAATTTGGCGTTGCTGCCAATATAAACATTATATCTATATTTTGAAGATTTGGAAAGGGCAAAACAGCAGTAAGCATTAAGTAGCAAGTATTAAGCACGACGATGTCGGCACCGCTTGATACTTAATTCTCGCTACTTAATACTGCACGCGCTCTTGCCAAACATAGAACATAATGTTATTTTACCTAAAGAAAGTTATCGGTTATAAGTCACGTATTATAAATTAATTCGGAGAGTTGGCAGAGCGGTCGAATGCACCGGTCTTGAAAACCGGAGGGCCCTCACGGGTCCCGGGGGTTCGAATCCTCCACTCTCCGCAGCGTTCATTTTAACATTTGAACATACTAACATTTTAAAATAATGGAGAGGTGCCTGAGTGGTTGAAAGGGGCACCCTGCTAAGGTGTTAGGTCTTCACGGGCCTCGAGGGTTCGAATCCCTCCCTCTCCGCCAATATAACTTATATAGTGGTATTACTTAAATTCAGCATCTCCTTTGTCATTTCGAAACGGAGCCGCAGCGAAGTGAGAAATCTAAGAATATTATTATATGGAGAGAATAGCTATATTTATCTAACTCACAGATCTCTCAGTCGTTGCGACTCCTTCGAGATGACAAATTTATTTGGTTGAATTTAAAATAATACCACTATAGCTGATAATAACCAATGACTTACAACATACAAAATAACTCTGATCGTTGGTTTAGGACTCTATCCTGAGTCAGATATTTCTTAAGGCATAATTAAAAAACTTTTGTCTTTATATATAATTTTATTTTTAAAAAACCAATGCCCCCGCATCGGTTTTTTTATTTAAAAATATTTTCTAAACAACTCAACCCTTATACCCGCAAGTGTGCGGCTGTTTCTCTCCTGAAACATCTTCATCCTTATCCCCCCTCAATAAACTCCATTTCAACAAAGGCGGAGTTACCAGAGTAGTGAGAATAATCATAATCACAATCGCGCCGAAGATTGAGTCGTTAATGACGCCGATTTCTTTTCCAATGCCGGCGAAGATCAATCCAACCTCCCCGCGAGAGATCATTCCGATGCCGACTGTCAATTTGCTTGCCTGTTTGCACCTAACTCCCAACCCGCACGCCTGCTTGCCGATAATTGAAGCGGCGGTTATGCCAAGGGCGATCATAATAATTTTTGGATCAAAAAAAACATCCAGTTTAACCTGAATGCCCATTAAAACAAAAAAGATTGGCACGAAAATGCAATAAAGCGGTTTAACCAAAACTTCAATGTGGTGCTCTCTTTTATTTCGGAAAGAAACATCGTCAAGAACAAGCCC
>JAGLIN010000037.1 GCA_023142975.1 Candidatus Parcubacteria bacterium | reverse complement strand
TTTTTCTTTTATTATTGCCACGATTGTAAAGATGATAGAATGTCTCTTGTGCTGATTTTTTATATTTTGAATTATTCATAAATTATCTGCTTTTGTATTTTATGAAAAAGGACAGTCCTTTCAGATTATACATAAAAATCATTTTCTAAATAGACATACTCACTAAATTCAGCAAACTCCCTGAAGGACTGTCCTTTAAATTCATATTCTATTTCTTAAAACCCCTAATCGCTTTCTCGTAAACCCCCTCATACCCATCAACCATTTTTTCAACAGAAAAATATTTTTCCACATGTGTTCTGCACAGCGCTCTGTCTATCTCCCCTGCCATTCTAACAGCCTTTGCCATTTCCTTGAAGTCCTTAACGATAAATCCGGTTTTCCCGTCTTTGACTATTTCAGGAACTGCCGCCTTGTCAAAACCAATAACCGGAGTCCCGCAAGCCATAGCTTCTGTCATAATAAGCCCGAATGGCTCTTCCCATTGAACAGGAACAAGAATTGCCTTTGCTCCGCCAAGAAGCCTATTTCTTTGAACCGGATTTACAACTCCGACATATTCAATTTTTCCTTTTTTCAAATACGGCTCAATTTCCTCTTCAAAATATTTCTCACAATGTTTATAACTTCCCGCTAATTTCAATTTTACCCTCGCCCTTCTGGCAGCCTTAACCGCCAAATGCGCTCCTTTATTGGAAGTTATATAACCCAAATACAAAAAATAATCTTGCGGCTCTTTTTTGAATTTGAATTCTTCCAGATCAATTCCATTATGGATCACACTGCCACTATTTTGCATAAAAGCATTTTTCTTCTGATTCTTGCTTACAAATACATGATGCATTTTTTTATATCTGTTTCTACTGTCTTTCAAATATCTATCTTGAATCTTTTTTTTCGGTAAATATCTTTTAGGAATTTTATGAATTGGGCTATGTATAGTTTCAACGATCGGAGTTTTAATTAAGTTTGCAAAATAATACGCAACCTGCCCGATGTGAGTATGGATTACATCAAACTCATTTTCCATTTCAACTGCTTTTGTCAATGATGTCAGAGAATAATCTGTTCCACCCCACCCGAAAATCCTTTTTTTTGCCGCGGGATACGGCAAAACATCAACAAGCTTCGCGCTTGTCTTTGAATTTTTTGTGGCAAACAGCGTTACATCATGTCCGCGCTTGACAAGCTCCTCCGTCAAATAGTGTACCATAAATTCCAGCCCATTTTTGCCTTTTGGAGGAATGCTTTCCTGAAGCGAAACAACTTGCGCAATTCTTAATTTTTTCATTTGATTTTATAGATTATTTATAATTAGAACTTCCTCGCTTTAATTCTATCATCCCTTAACTAAAACTTGTGCTGAATTTAGTTCAGTATTCAGGACAGGCTCTTTAGGATTTCATTTGGCGTGTTTACAATAAAACCCTAAAGAGTGAATTCCAATTTGTCATCTCGGAATTTATCCTTTAGGATTTTATTTAAATAATCTGCAACGGTTTTTTGAAACCCTAAAGGGTGAATTCCGTATATTTTCCATTTTTTAGACAGCCTATTTAGAATATAAATTCAAATCCCATACAAGAGCTTGCTTATAAAGATTTTTTTATTCAATTTCTCCAATTGAAATTTCCAATAAATTTTTAACCTCTTCCTGCGCTTCCGCTTCAGTTTCGCTTTCCACGAATTTTTGCCATTGCGCTAGAATTTTCTCATCATTTAGATCACGAACGGCATTTTCCAATTTTAACCTTGTTTCAAAATCAACTTCTCCATCCGCTCTCAAAACTTGCGCGATAAAAAGTTTCGTGAAATTCAAAACTTTTTTATTTGTCTGTTTTCCTTCCGCGACAACTTTGGCCTGCTGAAGATCTTCTTGCGCCGCAAAATATTTCACAGCAAAAAAAGCATTGCTTGCCAACAAAATTAAAATGACCAGTAGTAAGATTGTTTTTTGTTTGGACATAATCTTTAATATTAAAATAATTAATTTTCAATTTCTAATTTTCAATTTTCAGTAAATGACGGTGCCATAGTCTCCGCAGAG
>JAGLIN010000036.1 GCA_023142975.1 Candidatus Parcubacteria bacterium | reverse complement strand
AGCTGTGGCACCGCATTTGCAAACCATTATTATTCAAATGGATTATCCAATTGAATAATACTGTTATCATTCAGAATTCTATTCCTTGCCGATGAGTAAAGCCAGTCTTCCTGTTTGGCAACATATTCTTTTTTAACAGGGTTATTGTAAATATATTTTATTTTTTCATTTAAAAACTTCTCATTTATAATTGGCTCTGGATAATTTTCTCTTTGCCAAATTTGGTTTTGATAATCTTTCTTTTTTGAAAAACTATTTTTGATAAGGTTTAAAATATATTTTCTATTGTCTTTTTCTAATTCTTTTAAAATTTCTCTTGTAGTGTGTTTTTTAAAATCACTGATTATTTGAGATAATTTATATTTTTCTTTTGCTCTTGCAATTAAATGAAGATGGTTTGTCATTATTACAAATTCATATAATAGCAATCCTTTGTTTTTCTGGCAGTATTTTAAGCTATCTATTATTATTTGAAAGTATTCTGGTTTAGTAAATATGTCTATCCATTCTATTATCGTAATTGTTAGAAATTGATGCGTTTTGGTGGCATAGGTTTTTTATTTTATTTATTAACGATTTGCATTCTGGGCCGACGGTGCCATAGTCCAAAACGGAGCCGCAGCGGAGTGAGGCTGTGGCACCGCATTTGCAAGTCTTGCATTCTGGGTGCCACAGCTCTGCGGAGACTATGGCACCCTCATATTGAAAATTAGAAATTGAAAATTTAATTCCTTCGTCTGTCTCTCCAAAAATTCCAAACAACTAAAACAAACAGCAAGAATATCGCGAGGACTTTCCAATCAAGCGCTTTTAGCCAGCCGCCTTTTATTTTTAACTCAATATTTTGATGCACACCCGCGCCTTCTTGAACGGCAAATGGCTCGGATTGGTAAGAAAGATAGTCAGACGCTTCAGCCGTAATATAGTAAGTTCCTTCCGGGACGAGAAAAGAATATCGTCCTGTCGCGTCTGTCGTCTGCGGATTTTTTTGGTTGTAATTGCTTGCTTGCCATAATTCGTATTCGCCGCTTTCAGAATTCAATTGGTAGATTGAAACAATTGAACTTTTAATTCTTAATTCCTGATTCTTAATTCTCTCATACACATACCCCTCCGGATCAACAACGGTCGTCAATTTTACCATTCGCGTTCCCAGTTCCGGATCTTCATATTCAATTAAAGTAATAACTTCGTATTCGCCTTCCACGATCGGGGCTTGAATCTCCGCGGTCCAGATTCCATCATTGTCTTCATCGGCGTAAGCGAACTTCTGGGTAATAAACTTTTCTTCAATATTATCATAATCTTGAGCAAAAACAGGACGAGCGAAAACAAATGAATTAAGCAAATTCTGGAATTTATCTTTTACTGACGGTTCCATAGTCCGAACGGAGCCGCAGCGAAGTGAGGCTGTGGAACCGCATTTGCAAGTCTTGCATTCTGGGTTCCACAGCTCTGCGGAGACTATGGCACCCTCGGTGCCCTGCGGGACTATGGAACCAACGGCGCTTGTTCCCTTAAACGCCAAATACCCATAAACGCTCTTCGCCTTGCTTTCTGTCTTGATCGTCAAAAACAGCTTTTTCCCTGCAATCGCCCTGATCTTTTGTTGGGTTTCTCCTTGATCGTTGACGCTTAATTTGATGTCAAAATCAACGCTCTTGATATTATTTTCTCCGCCTATTTGGGCAAAGATTATTTCGGTTGGAATTCTATTTTTGATCTCTTGCGGAAATTCGCTTAAGGACAAGTCTTTAACAAGCGCGAGATCTTTTTCTTCCAATCCTAAAGATTTTGTTAATCCCGACAGCGACAGAGAATAATCGCGCAATTTTTGCAGATCGGTAATTTTGCTGATGCCTACTTCTTTAAAAGTATTTTGAAGCTCGGGAAACTTTTGGGCTAATCGCTCCAGTCCTTTCGGCAAAGGAGCTAAAACAAATTCATTGATCTGCTCCTGCGGAAATAAATCCCATTCTCCTTTCATTGAAGCTGGCGTCTCTTTGGCGACAAGGTCTTCTATTTTGATTTCGGGTTCCGGATCCGGTTCAGGATCTGGTTTGAAAATATCTATAATATCGTCAATAATGCTTGGCTCATCCGGTTCTGCCGGTTCGCTTGGTTCTTGCGTTTCAGGTTCCACAGCTTCTTCCGGAATATCTATCCAGCTTGGTTCATCAGATTCTGCCGGTTTGTATTCTTCTCCAGTATCTTCAGTATCCTCAATATCTTCTTCTTGTTTTTCCTGTTCCTCTTCTTGATTGACTGTATCTAAAATAATGCTATCCGAAACAACTTCAGAAGCAACTCCATATTGAGTATAGAACTTGGCATAAACAATATTTATCCCGTAGAGACGAGGCACTGCCTCGTTCCTACCGCTTGTCAATTCCCATTCTATATTTTCTTGAAATGTAATTTGGCTCGCTCCGTCAAACTCAGGATTATCAGAAATTGCCATTTTAGTTGTGTCCGCTCCGCCTGTCAATTTTAGAGAGACTGTTGAATTTGTTGTGTATTCATCGCCATTATTTATTAAAACGCTAAATTCTCCCGTTGGATTTTCAGGAGTGGGTTCTGGAACGGATGGCGGGTTAGAAGCGGACGGCGGAAGTCCGCTGCCGCAATTTTGCGTTTTGGCGCTTACGGTGTCCGTGAATATGGTTTCAATTTCATCGCCGTTGCGCGCTTTGACTTTAAAAATGTATTCTTCTCCACAGGCAAGTCCGTCTGATGCCCAGTTTAAAGAAGTTGTCCAGCCGGAATTTGTTCCAGCAGTAATATTTTCAACATAATATTGCGTAATATTTGAATTGGAATTTGCCGCATAGCTAGCGATAATCTGATTTTGCGAATCTGCGGTTAAAGCCAATTCTGTTGGGATATTCGCTAAAGTATAGATTGTCGCATCTGCGGAAGCGCTTGATTCCCCGCGATCAGCGCGGTAGCTGTGGATATGGACGGCATATTGAGTATTTGGATCTAATCCTGTTGTTTGATGTGTTTCTGTGTTTAATAAAATATCGTCAACATCCGTTCCGTCGCCAACGATGAAATCTAGCCTGAATGATTCTTCATCTGAACTATTATCTGTCCAATTCCAAGTGATTGCGGTTGAGGAATCCGCGACAGGCGTTCCGATGATCGGCGCATCCGTCGTGGTATAAACCGTAATTGACTCGCCAGACATATTAACTAATTCTGACAAATCGTTATTAACTAAATGCGACTGGACTTTGAATTTGTAGTTATGGCTCAAAGAACCGCCTGTGTAAGAATAGGTTATAATGTCTGTTGTGGTTGAATTTATCCCTGGCGTTGCTTCGGCATAAGCTCCGTCGTCTTCAGAAACCCAAACCCTAAATCCATCTTCGTGATTTGAGTTGTCTGTCCAGTTGACGGTTATATCATTATCTGAAATCCAAACTGGCGTTCCGATTGTCGGAGCGGATGGTATGGTATAGACTATCACTGATTCCGCGGAGTCTGCGGAGATTAAATCATTTGGAGAGTGCGCTGTTATTTTAAATTTGTAAGAATGATTAGCGGATGATGTATACGAATAAGTTTCAATTCCCGCTCCGACGGTGTTTGCTCCAGAGGTAACTTCTGTGAATGTTCCGTTGTCTTCGGAAACCCAAACTCTAAATCCGTCTTCGTAAGCGGATGTGTCTGTCCAATTAACGGTAATATTATTATCAGCAACATAAACCGGTGTTCCGATAGTCGGCGCTGTTGGGGTGGTATAATTATAGTTTGATGTTCCGTAATTGGAAGTAAGCGCGTCTGGAGTTTCTGATCTTGCTCGCCAGCGGTATCTTGAATTTACAGCGAGATTAGTCGTGTCGGTTTGGGGATATGATTCAAAGGTCGCCAGATCTGTTTCATAAGTTCCATCGCAATTGCCGTTAGAGCATCTTTCTATGCGATGTGTGTCTTCTACTGCCGCGTTGTCTGTGTAAGTTATTGTGAACTCTCCGTCTGAAACATAAGCGCCTGCGACATTTGACGGCGTGTCTGGGGTGGTGTAATGCTCAACCGCGTCCGTGGAATAAGAGGCAGAATCTCCAACGCTGTTATATCCTAAAACTTGATATTCATATTTATGATCCGCGGAAGTTGTTGTGTCTGAATAGGGCGAGCCGTTCGTGTCCGTATCAATTTGCGTCCAACTTCCTCCGTCTGTCTTTCTTTCTATCTCATAACCTGTTTCTACCGTAGAATTATCCGACCAAGTAATTGTAAAATTCGTGTCTGAAACCCTTGAAGCGGAGCAGCCGCTTGGATCGGCGGGAATCCCCAGAACGGTAATGCTGTCGTTTCCAGTCGGAGATCCATTTGTAGCGGATAGGCTTACCGCGGGCTGTTCAGTAATATTTGTAATGGTAAGATTGTCTGTCCATATTCCGTCATCCGTAAATTGCGCTTGCGCTAATGTCGCCGTATCTATGTTTCCCTGATCAACGGCAACCGTCGTGTCTCCCGAAACAATTAAAGTTGTATTATTAAATTCGTCTCTACTCGTGATTGTTGTTGAAAAAGCGATTCCAGAAGTAGCGGTTGCGGGAGCTTCTACTGTAAAATTATTTAAAGTTGCTCCCGCTACTGTGACATTGAGATCATAATCAACGCTTCCCGTGGAATTATATAGCGTGTCGTCAACTTCTATTTCCGCGCTTTCCGCTTTATATAGTTTCATTGAGGAGGTTGCGACGCCGTTTGTAAAAGTCAGGGTTGTGTCCGAGCCAAGAGCGATGTCCGCGCTGTCTTTGTCTGAAAATGTTGGAACTGTGGCGTCTGGCGCGTTATTCGCTCCTGAAAAAGTTAAAACTTTATCTCCTGCGTAAGCGGTGATCACGCTTCCTCCTGAATCTTTAGCGGTAATTGTAATCGTCTGCGGAACGCCCGCTGTTTGGGACGCGCTTCCTGTGATGACAAAATGATCCATATTATATGTATCTTCAATGCCCAGATTGTAAAAGTTTGATGGATCTGATTGATTATTATACTCTGTCGCGATCCAATCCGCAGACCGAATAGTAGAAGAAATACGAACCTCGTCAATCGTACCATTCCAGCCTCGTCCCGTATCATCTCTATTTCCTATAATGGCATCATAAGAAGCGTCCGACATAGCAACTCCATCCGGCACTTTACTTTCATTAACAGCTACCGAAGACCCATTAATATAAAGAAGAGGATTATTGTCAGAACTGCTATTATCATAAGTTGCGCAAACATAGTGCCACTGACTAATCGGCAAAGAATCAACTGGGGAATGCCAATAGCCACCATTAGTAACAAACGCTTGACGATATTCTAAATAGTTATCAGGCTCCTCCCTAACATCAAAAGTTTTACCAGAAACCCCATCAGGATCTTTTGCAAAAATACGATCATCATTACTATAGCTATTGGCATAAACCCAAGCGCAAATAGTAATAGTAGTAATATCATCAAGCGATGCGGAAGAACCCACATTTATATAATCACTATTAGCAAAAGTAAAATCCATCGCCCCGTCAATTTGTCCAGAAGTCGTTGGATCAGAAGTATTAGTCGCGCTGTCATTGCTATTTGAAGTGCTATCAACCACCTGCGGATTAGCGCCAGTTTCTTGAAGATGCTGAACCATTTCAAAACTGCTATCCCAAGTTCCTCCTGCCGCGTCCCATTGATCCGCGCAAGATGCGTTGCCGTAATAGAGATAAATATCCGTGTCAACCGAAGCGGAAAGAGTTGGAATTTTGACCCAGGCGATAAGCTCCCCTGTCGTGTTCGTATATTTCTCTATCTCGTGCGAAAGTTTTGTCTGCCCGTCAGAAGAAGTAAATAGAAAATCCCCGCCGTCCGTCTGCCCGACATTGCCGCCACTGCCCGTGTCTTTCCAGTCATCATCCGATCTATTGACGAGGACTGGAAAATTTGCTTGGTTCGTATTAGAAACCTTCGTATTATCAATCGTGATTTTCTTCCGATACCCCCACCCGGCGGTCCCGTACCAATTCGCCGCCGCCTCCGCGTTCCGCGATTCCAAATAAGGCGAATCCAAAGAAAAATTCATCGGCGCAAAAACGCCGATTATTGTTTGAAATATAATTAAGAAAGCAAGGGCGCATGAAGTCATTTTTTGCCTAAATATTTTTTGCATAATTGTTTGATTGTTATACAATAAATTTATTATAATATTTTCCTCTCGCGGGAACTGGTTTTTTTAACCAGTTTCCTTTGTTTTGAAGATGCAACAATTCTATTTGCTTGGGAAATATCGGGAACTGTTTACAAAACAGTTCCCGCGAGAGGTTTTGATTATTGCATCTTGTATCCTTGGTTATTATTCATTGACAATAACTTTTTATATTTTAACACACTTTTTGAATTTTAGGAAAATAAATTTCAAAACAAACTGTTGCGGGAACTGGTTTTTTTAACCAGTTTCCTTTGTTTTGAAGATGCAACAATTCTATTTGCTTGGGAAATATCGGGAACTGTTTACAAAACAGTTCCCGCGAGAGGAATATTTTTTGTTTGTATTTACGCATTTACACAACCATATTACAACACAATTCTTTAAGACTTCCCAAAAGGTTAATTCCGTTTTTTAGATTTAATTATAATCTTTTTATAAACCTTCTCATACCCATCAACCATTTTCTCAACCGTAAAATTATCTTCTACGCGCTTTCGACATTCCGCTCTGTCAATTTTATCTATATTCCTTATTGCTTTTATCATCTCTTTGTCATTCTTAACCACAAAACCAGTTTTCCCATTTTTAATAACTTCTGGAACTGAACCTTTTTTAAACCCGATCACAGGAGTACCTGTTGCCATCGCTTCGGTCATTACCAAACCGAACGGCTCTTCCCAAATTGTTGGAAATAAAACCGCTTTGGCATTACTCAATAATTCATTTTTCTTTTTTAAGCCTACTTCGCCAATATATTTTATTTGTTTTCCGTCAATCATCGGCTTCACGCTTTGAAAATATTCTTCGTCAGTTTCACAAGTTATATTGCCGGCAATAATTAACTTTTCCTTTGAAACTTTAGCAGCATTGACCGCATTCCACAGACCCTTGCCATAGTGAATTCTTCCAAGCCAGACAAGATAATCTTGAGGCTTTGGATTAAAAGTAAAATCTTTTAAATTTATACCGTTATAAATCGTATCAACATAATTAAATTTTATATCAGTATGCGTTCTCTGGTCAAAGCTAATACTGACAAAATTCGTTTTTCTGGAAAAATATTTCATCGTTATATATTCATCGGAATTTTTTTGCTTTGAGCCAGGAAGAACATTATGAAGCGTTGTCAGAACCGGCGTTTTTGATATTTCCGAAAACAATAGCCCGTTATCGCCAGTGTGATTATGAATTACATCAAATTCATCTGCCATTGAAAAAGCATTCGCCGCATTGATCAGGTTTTGCGAACGATGATACCAATCAACTTTTATTTCAAAAAGCGACTTTGGAAAAACCGCTTTTAATTTTGCTTTTGTCTTTGAATTTCCACTCGCAAAAAGCGTCACTTCGTGACCGCGTTTTAGAAGCTCGTTTGTGATCTTATCTATCATAATCTCGATCCCCCCATATTTCTTCGGAGGAATAGCTTCCCAAAGAGGAGCAATTTGCGCGATTTTAAGTTTTTTCATTTTTTTGTTTTTAGTAGGATCAGGGCACTGCCCTGTTCCTACAATTGCAAATTCATCTAAAAATTTACAGGATTATATTTATCTAAATGCCATTTCACAGGATTTTCGCAAACATATTTTCTGATCGCGTCTAATTCCTTTTCATTTCTTATTATGCGATCGTGAAATCGTGGTTGCCATGAAAAATTATTTTCGGAATATTTCTGATTAATAGTTTTTGTTACAATTGCTTTGAAAGATCCGATAATTGTTGAAAGTGATTTTGGTGTAACATGTCCAAAACTTGAACCCGTAGGAACAGGGCATTGCCCTGTTCCTACTTTAAATTCGCTACTACTTTTATCAATTTCAATAATTCCATGAATATGATTTGACATAATTATCCATTCATCCAAATTAACAAATGAAAAATGTTTTGGAATTTCCAACCAATATTTTTCTGCGATTTTTCCAATTTCTGATAATTTCATTTTATAAATTGGACAATGCTCTGTTCCCAATTTCACAATATCGCCAAAAAACATCTGGTGATTTTTGGTACAAATTGTTACGAAGTAAAAACCACTTTGCGAATAATCATAATCTTTATATCTATATTGCTTTTGTTGTTTATATTTCATTATGTTTTAATTACATTTATCTTGCATAAAACAGTAGGAACAGGGCACTGCCCTGTTCCTACGCCATCAACCCCTCAAACCCCTCCAACGCAATTTTTATAGTTTTAATTGAAATATCAACAACACCTTTTTTATAAATTTTCTTGCACGCTTCAGCATTCCATTTAATTTCCGCCATTGATTGTTCAAT
>JAGLIN010000035.1 GCA_023142975.1 Candidatus Parcubacteria bacterium | reverse complement strand
GTAAAGATCTTGAAACATCGCCAAGCCCGCCCGCTTTGCAAAACGGAGAGAGGTCAGTGGTTACAAATAATATTTTTAGAGGTCTTGACATAAATGATGATCTTGTTTCTTATTCCTGCATTATACCCTAAATTCAGTAATTTTAAAAACAACAAAGAAAAAAGTGAGGATTAAATCCTCACTTTTTTACCTCATTGCTATTTCTTCAAAATTATTTCACTTAATAAAGTCGTTATTTCAAAATTATCTTCTCAACTTTTTCCTTCGCTTTTTCCAAAACTTCTTTCGCTTCTTTTTGGAGAGTTTTTGATTGAGAATAATAAAGCTCTATTTTTTCTGATATTTTTTTCTGGATATTTAGAGACGGGATTGGGATATTGAAATTCTCAATTGTGCTAATCGTAATGTTTCCCTGAATGGCGCCAATTTTTTCTCGTTCTGTTAAAATTTTATTAAGTTTATTATTCAGCCAGATTGAAATAAATTCTTTGTTTATTTCGTCATTCAAACAAAACTTAATCATAAAAGAGCCGAAAGCAAATCCGTCCACTTCTTTCGGCATTACAGCCACAACGCCAACCGTGCCGCTTCTGGAAATAAGCAAGTCGCCAGTTTTAACAAAAGCGTTACCTAATTTTTTGCGAAAACTTTCCGGCAGATAAACTACTTTTGATAAATTAAGATTATTTGCTTTTAAGTTTAAAATTCTAAGCAAGGAAATTCCGCTGTCAACATAAGCGTTGGAAGTGGAAGCGCCGTAATGAATTTTTGTAATATATTTTTTCAGTTTTTCAGTTTTGTATTTCCCGTTATTTATGCTTCGCTCAACTTCCTCCAAATACGGCTGCCAATATTCCGCGTCGATTCTTTTATTATCCACCTCATCGCTCCAAACTTCAAACACCATCTCTTTTTTAATCTCCGGCATTTTTATTCCCAATTCTTTCAAAACGAAATCATCAACAGAATTCAATATCTCCCCCGCCTTAATTTCTTTCCGCTTTTTCTCCTCATACGCTTTTGACATTATAGAAACGATTTTGTTTTGGATTGGAAGGGATGGGAGAGGAATCTTAATTTGTCCTAATTGTTCATTATTCAGATATGCTTGTGTTGTTACTGTCGCTTGTCTTTGAATTTGTTTTTGTCCATATCTTGAAGATAAAAATATCGCTAAATACTTTGAATTAATTCTTTTGTCTTTGGTTCTAAAACGAGCAACATTTTGATTTATATTACCTTCGCTAATTCTATTTGGCACATAACCAACAACTCCAAGAGTAGCCCCTACAACAGCCAACAACACATCACCAAACTTTATTGATGATCTATATATTTTTTTATGAAATTCTAGATTAATATATTGGTTTATCTCAAAATTGAATAACTTGAAATCTTGAGATCTAAAATAAGGAATGCCAGAATTTTCAAAAACTCCACCCTCTGGCGTTGAACCATTTTTAATATCTTCGCAGATATTTTTTAATTTTTCATACTTAGTTTTTTCTAATCTATTTTCAATTTCTATAAATTCAGCACGATAAAAATACGGATCTATTCGTCCTTCAATTTTATCACTCCAGATAGTGAAAATTTGGGGGTTAGATTGTTGGGTTTTGGTTGGAGTCATAAGTTTTTTTATTTTTCCAATATTTTATAAAATTTTTAGATTTTGATTGAAAATCTTTTATCCAATTTTTAAATTCTTGTTCTTGCGCATTGTCTAAAATTTTCTTATTTACCAATTCAATTATTAATAAAGACAAAATGATTATTTTAACTATAATCCAAAATTTCTCATTAATTCTTTTGGCTTCAATTTTCAAGGTACTATAAATCTCACCATGTACATAATCCGAAAGCCATCTGTAATTATAATAAAATTCGTCATATTCAAACTTAAAAAGCTTTTGCGTTTCAACACAACAATCTTTAAAATATTGCTGCTTATAAATTTCTTCTGTGTTTGGAAAATTAAGTCCAAGTTTTTCTAATTTCTTTCCTGAAAAATCGTCAATATTCTGAGGAATGTCTAAACTGTATTTATCAATAAATGATTTACAATAATTAAAATAGTTATTATAAAGTTCTACTAATTGGATATTTGACTGATTACCCCAAGAATATCTTTTTCTGTTTGCTAAAATAAACAGCGATTGCGCCACACAAATCCCACCTTGTTTATTTCCATTTTCGTTGCATAGATAAAGCAACTCAGCATATAAATCAAAGAATGTTCTTAGGAGTGGTAAATAGAATTTAAAGTTTTTATCACTTTCATTTTTTAGTTTCTGCTTTAAAAATTCTGCCAAATTAAAAAAGTTTCCAATATAAATCTTTTTGGTATTAATAATTGCCCATAGTTTGATATTTTCTGCTTCATCTGGTAATGCTATGCTATGACCAATATTTTCAACATCTTTTTCTTGCAATCTGCCAATCGCTATTAATTTATCAATAAGTTCTATTTGCTCCAAAACAGGATTGTTTTCCATAAATTTCACTTAAACCATTTAAAACCCCAAAAAACCAGTCGTTGGTTCCATAGTCCCGAAGGGCTGTGGAACCTTAATGCAAGACTTGCATATTTCACTCAATTTATACAAATAATAAACAGCTTGCATTTGGGTTCCACGGGGCTATCGCCACTATGGAACCAACGAATTATTTTCTTCATCTGTTGGCTCCATAGTCTCCGCAGAGCTGTGGAGCCGTTTTGCAAACGGTTTGCATTCGGGCTCCACAGCCCTACGGGACTATGGAGCCAACGGTTTATTCAAATGGATTATCCAATTGAATAGTATTGCTATCATTCAAAATCCTGTTCCTCGCCGATGAATAAAACCAATCTTCTTGCTTGGCAACATATTCTTTTTTAACAGGATTGTCATAAATATATTTTGCTTTTTGCCAAAAGAATTTTTCACTTTCTGTCATTTCTGGATAATTTTCTCTTTGCCAGATTTGGTTTTGATAATCTTTCTTTTTTGAAAAACTATTTTTGATTAGATTCAAAATATATTTTCTATTGTCTTTTTCTAATTCTTTTAAAATTTCTCTCGTGGTGTGTTTTTTAAAATCACTAATAATTTGAGATAGTTTATATTTCTCTTTTGCTCTTGCAATTAAATGAAGATGGTTTGTCATTATTACAAATTCGTATAATAATAATCCTTTATTTTTTTGACAGTATTTGAAACTATCTATTATTATTTGAGAATATTGCGGTTTAGTAAATATATCTATCCATTCTATTATCGTAATCGTTAGAAAATGGGTTATGTTTTCGTTTTCTTGGTTGATGCGGAATGTTGGCATAGATTTGTTTATTTTATTTTAGATGTTAGCTCCATAGTCCCGAAGGGCTGTGGAGCCTGAGTGCGTGGTCTGCATTCGGGCTCCACAGCTCTGCGGAGACTATGGAGCCAACGGCATATATAATTTATTTTAATTATTTCCCAAACTTTTTAAACTCCTCATAAATCTTATCCAAATCATTTTTAGAATCTTTTCGTCCCGTAGCGTTATAGCCGATATGTTCGGCAATCGCCATAAAGATTTTATATTTTCCAGCTTTTTCATCCTTCCCCTTTTTACGGACAAACACCAAAGACGATTTCACGCCTGCGCCGAAATGAGCAAAAGTAAACTGTGGCAAACTGACCACCGCCAAAATTTGCGCTTGTTCCATCAAAAAATCACGGACATATTGCAAAGAAGAATTAGTCAAAATTCCATCCGGCAAAACAATCGCCATCTGACCCGCGCTGGATTTTAGAAAATCAATACATCTTTCAATAAATAAAATTTCTGTCTTCTGGTTTTTCATATTTTTATCCTTGCCGTCTTTATTTTTCTTCCTGCCCAGCTCAAATTTTTCCAAATACGGATGCTCACTCGCTTTTACATTGGCGCCAAACGGCGGATTGGTAACAATAATATCAAATTTATTTTGGGCAAAGCCGCGATTTTTCTTGTTCATTTTTTCAATATCTTCCAGAGCGTCAAACCCGATAATATTCGTATGCCCGTCGTCATGGATAATCATATTCATTTTAGCCACGCGCGCGATTGAATCGTTGATTTCAATTCCAAATAAATTATTAGCCGCAAAGTCGTGCCAGTAGCGATATTTTTCTGGGTCGTCATTTTCAAAATATTCTTTCGCGTCATTTCTAACTTTGTCCAAACTATGAAGCAAAAACCCTCCGCTTCCGCAAGCCGGATCTAAAACCAAATCATCATTTTTTATATCCATCATTTTAATCGCAAAGTTCACAATTTCTCTCGGAGTGAAATATTGTCCGCTCTTGCCTTTAAAAAAATCTTCCATAAACTGTTCAAACGCCACACCCTTTGTATCCAAATCAGTTTTATTAAGCGACAATCCTTGTAAATGCTCAACTACCGTATAAAGTTCTTCTGGCTCAACTTTTAAATTTTCTTTAAATATTTCAGGATCTTTTTCTTTGGCTTCCTGATAAATTGCGTTTATTCTTTTATAAACATTTTCAGCTGTTTCGTGGGTTTTAATTTGAAAATCATAATACTCGCCGTTTTTTCTGCCTTTCTTTTCATCGCGAATTTTTACAAAAATAATTTTACAAAGTTCGTCAAAAGCGACGGTTGGATTTCTTTTGCCGCCCGCCCAAAGAGTATCATGGGATTTTTTAAGCGCGCGAATTAATTCTTGTTTTTCCAAAACTTTCAAATCCCAATTAGAATCGCCTTTTTTATATCTGAATTCTTCAATCTTTCCGTAAGAAATTGGAATGTCGGTAATTGTCGCTTTCTCTGGCGTTTTATCATTCCATTTTTCCGTTTCCATCGCTCGCCGCGTATTTCCCGCAACACAAATCGCAAACGGCGCTTTTAAAACACGCGCATTAGCAATTGCCTGCTTAGTGGCTTGTTCAAATTCAGCGTCAGTAATACCGTCCTTTTTACACTCCACAACAATGTAAGGAATCTTTTTATCATCATCTTTATAAATTACAATATCGGCGTAATATTGAGGAGTTCTGCTTGGCATCTCAATTTCAAAATCAATTCTCTTAGCAGGATAATTATATTTTTCAACCAAATCATAATAATATTTAGAACGAACTTTTTCTTCTGGATTAGAAGCGTTATATTTTTTACCAGAAGCCAGATATTTAATTTTGCCTTTATCCAAAATAAAATACTTCTTTTTCTGTCCCAGCTTAAGATGTTCCTCAGAATCACTAACAATTTTTTCTTCTAATTGTTGATAACTAATGCTCATATTTTTGAATTAAATTGATAACTAAAATTATTTAATACTTCATTTTCCATTCAAATAAAATGAACCTTCTTCAATTTCCAATCACTTTCTCATAAACCCTCTCATACCCTTCCACCATCTTTTCAACCGTAAAATTTTCTTCAACATATTTCCGGCAATCTTCTCTGTTTATTTGATCTATATTTTTAATCGCTTCAATCATTTCTTTTTCATTTTCAACCACAAATCCTGTTTTATTATGCTTTACTATTTCTGGAACAGAACCCCTATTAAAAGCAATAACAGGAGTGCCGCACGCCATCGCTTCAATCATTACCAAACCAAACGGCTCTTCCCAGTTAATCGGAAAAAGTAGCGCTTTTGCGTTTCTTAATAAGTCGGACACTTTTTTGCCATTCAAAAATCCAAGATCTTCAATTCTATTTTTTTTAAGATACGGTTTTATTTTCTCATCATAAAATCCGTTCCCCCAAACAGTTCCCGCCATTTTCAATTTTTCTTTTGATTTTATCGCGACAGAAACCGCGGCGTCAGCGCCTTTCTCAGAAGAATATCTTCCTAAAAAGACCAGGTAATTTTCTGGCTTCTTTTTAAATTCAAACCTTTCAATTTCCATTCCATTGTAAACCGTTCCGGCATAATTTAAATCCGGCATTCCTTTTCTTTGGCTGTCGCTGATAGAAACATAATGCGCCTTGTTTTTCCACGGACAGTATTTTATAAACTTATTCCAGCTTGCTGACATTGGATCATGTAAAGTAAAAACGGTCGGCGTTTT
This sequence comes from Candidatus Parcubacteria bacterium, assembly GCA_023142975.1. Lineage (GTDB taxonomy): Bacteria > Patescibacteriota > Minisyncoccia > JAHIHE01 > JAGLIN01 > JAGLIN01. Next base: position 685 of record JAGLIN010000035.1, on the reverse strand, counting down.
TGTCAGGTTTACGAACGGTAATATTTTCGGCGTCAAATGAAAAGCATGGATTAGGTCATAGCTATTTTTTCGCGCGTCTTCATACATTTTAGAAGCCATCAGCTGTTCATAAATTGTAAGCTGCAACTGATCGTGAAATCCACCCGACATCGCTTTGTTTTTTAAACGATAATATGAAATCATCCCGCAATTCACTTTTTTGATTTTAATTTCCGAATCAGTCGGCGTGTAAAAAGTAACATCGTGCCCCCGTTTCTCCAGCCCCTTCACGATTTTCTCCGCCAGCCCCATCGGCGCGTAAACAATCTCCTTCGGCAAAGGACAAGAAAATTCATTCGTACAATAAAAAGCTATTCTCATTTTTTTTGATTATCTTATTTTAAAATTATTATAAATTGTCATTCCCGCGTTTAATTTGTCATTCCCGCACTGAACTAAATTCAGCATAAACTCCGACGGGAATCCAGTTTATCTCAATAAACAATAATTTTCACATACTTTTATAAACTGGAAAAATAAAACTACAACAGCGATTTTATTCCTCTTTGTTTTCTTCTTCTAAATCAATTTCCATTCTTTGCGAGCCATCTGCCCAATCATTATCAATCCAGCTTCCTTTAATATCCAAAATTGCAATTTTACATTGAACTGGTTTTCCATTCCATTTTACTTCACATTCCAATCC